>JAUXST010000467.1 GCA_030679805.1 Reyranella sp.
GCGCGGCACCAAGGCGGTGTGTACCACGCCCCGCACGGTGACGCCCAACATGCGCATCGCCGACATCGCCGGCGCGCTCGACTATCTCGCCACCCGTCCCGACGTGATCAAGGGCAGGGTCGGTATCATCGGCCACAGCCATGGCGGCTCGACCGTCGTCCGCGCGGCGCAGAAGATCTTCGGTCTCGCCCAGCGTGGGCTGGCGGGCGGCGTTGCCTATTATCCCGGCTGCAATCCACAGTTCGACACCGGCATCGACATCCCGGTCCTGCTGCTGGCCGGCGACAAGGACGACTGGACGCCGGCCGACCGCTGCCGGCAGATGGTCGCGGGCCTTGCCAAGCCGGCGATGGTCGAGGCGGTCTACTATCCCAACGCCTATCACAGCTTCGACAACAAGGCGCCCGACCGCACCGTGCCGGGCTCGGGCGGCAAGACGCACCGGCTGGTCTACGATTCGGTCGGGGCGCCCGATGCCGAGGCGCGCACCAGGGCGTTCTTCGCGAAGGTCCTGCAATAGAACCCGCACGATCGTTCAAGACGGCGGTTGCCGGCCGGCGATAGCCTCCGCCCATGTTGCTGTCGCTGATCGTGGCATCTCTCCTCGTCATGGGCAGTCCCGGGCCGTCGACGATCAGCGTCACGGCGGTCGGCGCGGCCTTCGGACTGGGCCGGTCCATCGCCTACATGTCGGGGCTGGTCGCGGGCACCATCGCCGTCCTGCTCGCCGTGGCGACGGGCGTGGTCTCCGTCCTGCTGGCCCTGCCGCAACTTGCGCCGGTGCTGCTTGCGGCCTCCGCCGCCTACATCCTCTACCTCGCTTTCCGGATCGCGACGGCGCCGCCGCTGTCGAAGCCGGACGGGATGGTGGCGGCGCCTTCCTTCGCGGGCGGCGTCCTGCTAGCGGTCGCCAATCCCAAGGCCTATGTGGCGATCGCTGCCGTCTTCGCCGGCTCGCCGCTGGGTGGCGTTCCCAAGATCGCGGTGCTCGGCGTCATGATCGTGCTCATTCACCTCGTCTGGTGGCTGGCAGGTGCCGTCTTCTCGCGGATCTTCCACGATCCGGTTTGGTCGCGGCGCGTCAACACAGCCTTTGCCGCGGCGCTGGTGGCGACGACGGCCTATGCTGTCATGTGACTGCCGAGATCCGTCCTGTGCGCCTTGCGGTGCCCGGGACGTATCAGCGATATCAAGCCCGCCAGCGCGGCCAGGCCGCCGAGCAGCAGGATGACGTCTCGGCTGGCCGCCACGAGCGATGGCGTCGGAACACCCAGCGTGCTGCCGCCGGCCCCGCCCAGGCCCAGGGCGAAAAGCGTCGAGGCGCCGGCGATGCCGGCGCTCATCCCGATCAGGCGCACCACATTCAGCACGCTTCCCGCCTGGCCTGTCTGCTCGGGTGGTGCCGTCGCCATGATCGCGCTGGTGTTCGGCGAAATGAACAGGCCTTGTCCCGCGCCGAAGACGGCCAAGGCCAGCGTGACCAGCGGCAGATTGCCGGCCGATCCGTCGAGAAAGACATAGAGGAGGGCGAGACTGGCGATGCATATCAGCATGCCGCAACAGGTCGGTGCCCGGGCGCCGAACCGGTCGAAGAGGGCGCCGCCCACCGGCGCCAGCAGTCCCAGCGTCACGGGCAGGATCGACAGTCGGAGCCCAGCCGCCAGTTCGGAGTCGTGATAGATGCGCACGAGGACGAAGGGGATGAGAAAGAACACGCCGAACAGGGTGGCATACGACAGGAAATTTGCGGCGTTGCCGAGCAGGAAGGCGCGCTTGCCCAGCAGATGCAGGTCGAGCAGCGGTGTTGCGGCGCGACGTTCGGCGCGGACGAACAGCGTCAGGAAGACGATACCGAACAGCAGGCAGCCGATCAGGGCCGGCGACTCGAACCCCCAAGTGTGGCCCTCGTTCAGTACTGCCACGACCGCTGTCAGCGCCGGCGCGATCAGGATGGCGCCGTGCCAGTCGAAGCGGCCCGTGTCGGGTAATGCCTTGGTCTGGGGAAGGATGAACCAGCCGAGGATGACGCCTACCAGTCCGATCGGGACATTAATCCAGAAAGCCCAGTGCCAGCCGAGCGTGTCCAGGATCAGGCCGCCGACTGCCGGCCCGGCGCCGAGCCCGATCGCCTGTGCCGCCGATTGCAGGCCGAGGCCACGTCCGCGCTCCTTCGGGCCGGTGGCCATGACGATGATGGCGATGCTGTTCGACGTCAGCAGGGCGGCGCCGATGCTCTGCAGGATGCGGAAGAAGATCAACATCTCGAGGCTCGTGGCGAAGCCGCACAGACCCGACCCGATGATGAAGAGGAGGAAGCCACCCATGTACAGGAGCTTGCGGCCGACCATGTCGGCAAGGCGACCGAAGGTCGGCGTGAACGATGCCATCGCCAGCAGGTAGGCGACCGCAACCCAGCTCACGCTGCTGAGGCGGGCAGCGAACTCGACCTCGAGCCTGGGCAGAAGCACCTGCGTCATGCTGGCATCGACCTGCCCCATGCACGAGCCGATGCACACCGTTCCGACGACGAACCAGCGGTACGAGGCCAGTCGGGCGATGGCCTGCAGCGGCGGAGGCTCGCGCCCCTCGACCACGGCCGCGCGAAGCGCCCCGATCGACAGGGGACCAGGAGAGGCGTCGGTCAGGACTGGGCTCCGTTCGTGAGCTGGCTGCCGGCGCAGGGTGACGGCGTCGGCACGGTATCGTGCGGCGGTGGTTTGACGCCAGCCGAATTCGCAGGCGATGCTTGGTCGGGCAAATGGGAACGATCAAGGACATGGCGCACGCGGCATCACTGGAGAACGTCCGGGCGCTCACTTTCGACGTTCAGGGCACTTGCGTCGATTTCTGCCGGCCGCTCCTGCGCACGGGCGACGCCGTGAACCGGGCCAAGGGCCTGCAGATCGACTGGGGCACACTGTCCTCCGATTGGCGCGGGCTCTACCGCGCGGTGCTCGACCAGATCATCGCGGGCGAGCGGCCGTGGCTCCGGGTCGACCGCATCTACCGTGAAACCCTGGATACGTTGTTGGAGCAGCGGGGCCTGTCGGCAACTTTCACGGCTGCCGAACGCGATGAGCTGAACCAGATCTGGAGCCGTCTCGATGCCTGGCCGGACAGCGTAGAAGGACTCGCGCGCCTTGGCCGGCGTTTCGTCATCTCCACTCTCTCCAACGCCGGCATGAGAGCCATGGTCGCGGTGGTCAAGCATGCGGGGCTGCCCTTCGACGCGGTGCTGACAGCGGAACTCGCGCACAGCTACAAGCCTGCGCCCGCCGTCTACCAGCTCGCGGTGGACTATCTCGGCTACCGGCCCGACGAGATCATGATGGTAGCCTGCCACAAGTACGACCTCAGGGCGGCGCGCGCGTTCGGGATGCGCACGGCGTTCGTGGCGCGCCCGCTGGAGTTCGGTCCGGGCGCCCAGCCTGACATCGCGCCCGAACCCTGGTTCGATCTCTATGCCGACAGCTTCGTGGCACTTGCGGAGGCCCTGGGGACCTAGACGAGACCGATGAGGGGACGGGCCTGGCCCATCACCAGGAGGGTTTTGCCTCGAAGCTGGTGGGTGCCGGCGTGGCGCGCTCCGATGGCGCGGTGCTGGCGTCGAACAGGTATCTGGTGCCGACCGCGGACTGGCTGACCCGCTCGCCATAGGCATTGGCCAGCGCATGCAAGGCGCGCCATCCCGTGCAGTGGCCGGCGATGAAGTAGCCGATATCGAACGGTTCCAATCCTTCGACGGTCTGCGGGATGAGATGTTCCATCACGCCGCCCAGATGCAGGCCGCCCATCACGGCGTGGATCGGCGTGTCGGGAAACTGGCGCCGGACTTCGGTGCAGACATTGACGATGCCGGCATGCGAGCAGGTGCTGAACACGATGAGGCCGAGGTCGCGCACGTTCACGACCAGCATGCGCTCGTCCATCAGGTGGGGATCAGGTCGCCAGTCCTCCGAATTGTCACGTCGGCAAAGATGGTCCTGGCGACCAGTCTCGAACGCCGTGACGCGCGGGATCTCGCCGCTGTAGTAGAAGTGGCCATCCAAGAGGGTGCGCGGCCTGCCGTCGTTGACGACGTGCGCACCGCGCGCCTCCATTTCCGCGGGTGTAGGAACGCGGGCGGCGGGGAAGATCGTGCCGTTCTGCAGGAGCACACCGCGCTCGTTGAACATGTCGGGATTGACGTGGACCGCGACGCTGCCGCGGCCACGGCGATTTCCTCGACCTCGAGGAGATCGATGCCGAGGTTGCGGCAGTTGCGGAGGAAGACGGCGCCCTCGGTGCCGGTGTCGAAGAGCAGGGTATGTTCGGTTGCACCGCGGCGGGTCCTGAGCCGCAGGCCATAGCCGAGGTTGGTGACCAGCAAGGTCTCGCCGGAAATTTCCTTGGCACCCGCCAGCATGACATTGGCGAGTTCCGACACGGCAAAGGAGGGCCTGCTGGCGTAGGTGTCGCTCATATTGTCGGTGATGACCTCGACCTGGAGCGAGCCGATGGCGGCGAGCGCGGACGTCATGACGACTTCAGGAAGGCGAGCAGCAGGCGGTTGACTTCCTCGGCCTGCTCCTGCTGCACCCAGTGACCGGCGCCCGGGACCAGGTGGATCTCCTTCATGTTGGTGCAGGCGCTCTTCTGCATCCGCGCCAGTGCGCCGGGCGACTGGTAGTTGCCCCAATCGCTGAGCCCCGAGATGAAGGTCGAGGGCTGATCGATGGTGCGGCCGGTGAAGGCGGCATATTCGCGTTCGACCAGGCCCGAGGTGCGGACGCGATACCAGTTGAGCCCGCCCTGGAAGCCGTTGCGCTGGTACTCGCCGCTATAGACTTTCAGGTCGGCCTCGGTGAGCCATTTGTTGGCCGCGATCTCGGCAGCGCTCGGCATCTCCTTGGCGACCGTCTCAGCCATGCCTTCCGCGAGGTCCATGATGTAGTAGGTCGGCATCTTGGCCAGTTCCTCGGCGATCCAGCCCTTCAGCTCGTACGGCTTGTTGGCTTTCCAGTCGGCGCTTTTGTGGTGGTAGTAGGCGCGCAGGAAATCGTGCACGCCCTGCTTGGCGTGCCACTGGTTGTCGTTCGCCTCGCGCGTCGACTGGTACCATTGGTAATGTTTGCGCGGTCGCGGCAGGGCGGCCAGGGCCGCATGGACGTCGGCGGGCTTTGGAGCTGGTGGTTTGTCCACGGTGTCGAACGGCACTGCAGGCGGCCCGCCGAAGGGCGCGCTCATCAGCACCATGCGCTTGAAAATGTCCGGCCGGACCAGGGCGTGGAACGAGGCGGCGCCGGCGCCGAAATCATGGCCGACCACGGCCTCTGCCGTGCGATGGCCCAGCGCATAGAGCACGCCGATCGCCTCGCGCAGCAGCATCATGAAGCGGAAGCTCGAGAGGTCGGCGTCGAAGTCGGCGCTCCAGCCGGTGGTGCGGCCATAGCCGCGCTGGTCCGGCGCGATCGCGTGATAGCCCGCGGCGGCAAGGGCGGGCAATTGCTTGCGCCAGCTATAGGCGAGTTCGGGGAAGCCGTGCAGCAGCAGCACGGCGGGCCGCGACTTTCCTCCAGCGGGTGTCTCGAAGCCCGCTTCGAGCACATGGATGTCGAGGCCGTTGATGCCGGGCAGGATGCGCGAGCGCACGCCCGCGGGAAGGACAGAAGAGGGGAGCGGTTCCATGGCGCCCATGTTAGGCTGACGCCGTCGAAAAAGGCAGGCCGGTGTGGTCTAGCCCGGCGCTTTCGCCCGCGGTGCGGGCGGCAGTCCTGTCGGACGCGCTTAAGTCCCTTGAACTCAGCGCGCCTTTGTCCCGCGACCTCGCGCCCGCGCAATCCCGCGCCGGCGAACAGAGGGGACGTGGATCATGCAGCAGCAGATTTCGGTCATCACACTCGGCATCGCCGATCTGGCACGCTCCAAGCGCTTCTATGTCGACGGCTTCGGCTGGAAGCCCGTGTTGGAGACGCCGGACATTGTCTTCGATCAGATGAACGGCCTCATGCTGGGCACTTGGCGCGCCCAGGCCTTGGCCGATGACAGCGGGCGCCAGGGACTGACGCCAGGCGCTTTCAGTCTGGCGCACAACGTCGCCTCGCAGGCCGAGGTGCAGCCGCTGCTCGACCGGCTCGCGGGCTTCGGCGGTCGCCTGCTGCGGGTGGCGGATGCACCGCCCTATGGCGGCTTTCGCGGTTACGTCGCCGATCCCGACGACCACGCCTGGGAAATTGCCTGGAATCCGGCCTGGCCGATCGACGCCGAGGGGCATGTGAAATTCGGCGTCTGAAAAACATTCAACTGAACGGTTGAATAATCCGGCGACGGCACTATATTAAACCACATGGTTGAACAGAACGCCGCCGCCCTCGACCGCGTCTTCCACGCCCTGGCCGACCCCACCCGCCGCGCCATGCTGCGGCAGCTGGCCGATGGCGAGTGCCGCGTGGGCGAACTCGCAGCGCCCTTCGACATGTCCTTTGCCGCCGCCGCCAAGCACGTGAAGGTGCTGGAAGGGGCGGGGCTTCTCAGCCGGACCATCGAGGGCCGCACCCATCACTGCCGCCTCGAGGCACGTGCACTCGCCGAGGCTGACCGCTGGATCGCCTACTACCAGCGCTTCTGGACGGGCCGCCTCGATGCCCTCGAGACCGCGCTGCTGCACCACGCCCGCAAGGCGAAGAAAAGGAGCCGCAAATGACCGACACTGCCTACGGGCGCACCACTGCGCCCACCGAAGTGCGCTTCGAGCGCCTGTTGCCCGGCCCGATCGAGACGGTATGGGAATTCCTCGTCGATTCCGACAAGCGCGGCCAATGGCTGGCCAGCGGGCCGATGGAGTTGAAAGAGGGCGGCGCGGTCGAACTGCGCTTCCAGCATCGCGATCTGTCACCGCACAAGGTGGCGCCGCCCGAACGCTACAGGGAAATCGACGAGAAAGGTCATGTCAGCCGGGAGCGCGTGCTGCGTGTCGAGCCGCCGCGGCTGCTGGCGATCTCCTGGGGCGAATCGGAGGTGACGTTCGAACTGTTGCCCGAAGGCGGGAACGTGCGGCTGATCCTGACCCACCGCCACCTGCCGAATCGCACAGACATGGTCCAGACCTCGGGCGGCTGGCACACCCATCTCGACATCCTGGTCGAGTGCGCCAATGGCCGCGTGCCGAAGGCCTTCTGGACGGTCTTCGGCAACATTGAAGAAGAGTACGAGAAGCGCTACCCGCTCTAGCCCCCGCGCAAGCCCCCCGAACCAGCCTACGGGTGATCGGCGATCTGTGGTCCAAATCTCAGGGTCTCTTCGCTGAACAGTAGCAGGTTGCGTGCCTTGGTCTCGCGGTCCATGCAGCTTTGATGGCCGCCCGAGGTCGGCTCGAGACCGTAGGACTGGCAGGCCTCGCGCGCCTCCGCCGTTGCGCGGGCGAGGCCGCGGGCGATGTGCGGATCGCCCCATTCGATCGCCCGCTCGGCCTGCAACAGGCAATAGTCGTAGCCTATCGAGTCGGGCTTGACGCCCTGCTCGCGGCAGATGCGGGCCGCCTGCACCTCGGCGGAGGCCGGTGGCACGGCAGGGGCGAGCAACGCCACGCCCGCCAGGACGACAATGCAGCCAAACGCCAGGCTGGCGTGGAATTGGCTATGAGTCATGGGTTACTCCAGGTCCGGAAAAGGACACACCGACGCCATGAAAACGCGACGGAACGCTCCGGGTTGCGTCAGCCCGTCGGGTGTCTCCCGTCGGATATCTATTGTGTCGGCCGGCCTTTCGGATCGCGGCCCTTCCGTGGTTTGCTGCGAGAGGGTTTTCTCACCGAACGGACAAATTGGCTTGAAACGGCTCGATTCGATATCAGAAGCGCTACGTGCCTGGATCCGCCAGCACCGGGTGCAATTGGCGCTTACCTTGCGCATGACGCTTGCAGCCGTCCTGGGGCTGGTCCTGGCCCAGGCGCTCACGCTCCCCCTGCCGCTGTGGACGGTGCTGACGGCGCTCATCGTGACCCAGATGAGCGTCGGCCGGTCGCTGAAAACCTCGGTCGATTATCTGTTCGGCACGATCGGCGGCACGGTCTATGGCGGCGCGCTGGCACTCCTGATCCCGCATACGAGCGAAGGCGCTCTGCTCGGTGTCCTTGTGCTGGCGGTGGCGCCGCTCGCCCTGGTCGCGGCGATCAAGCGCAACCTCAACGCCGTGCCTGTGTCGTCGATCATCGTCGTGCTGATGCCGGCGATCACCCATGCCAGTCCGCTCGATGCCGCGATCGATCGGGTCTACGAGGTTGGCCTGGGCGTCGTCGTCGGTCTGCTGGTGACGTTCCTGGTGTTGCCGGCGGGCGCGCATCGGCAGGCGCGTGGCGTGGCCGCTCGCACGCTCGATCTGTTGGCGCAGGGCCTCGGCCTGATCCTGACGGTGCCGGCCGGCCAACAGGACCGCGCCCGCTTGTTGCAAATCTACGATGCGGTCGGCCTGGCGCTGACCGACCTCATCACCAGCACGGCCGAGGGCGAACAGGAACGTCTGGCCCGGCTGTCGGCCGAGCCCGATGCCAGTCCGCTCCGGCGCACGCTGCAGCGCCTGCGCCATGACTGCGTGATGATCGGCCGCGCGGTCGAGCAGCCGATGCCGTCCGACATCCAGGACCGCCTGGCACCCCGGCTCGCGACCTTCGGCACGGTGACTGCCGCCTACATGAAAGCCAATGCCGCGGCCTTGCTGGTCCGCCAGCCGCCGCCCGACGAGGCGGCACTCGACCAGGCCCATGCGGCCGTGATGGCCGACATGGCGGCGCTTCGCCAGGAAGGGTTGACGCGCATTATGTCGGACGAGCTGGCGAGCCGCTTCTTCGCGCTCGCCTTCGCCCTGGAGCAGATCCGCCGCAACCTCGGCGACCTCGGCAATGTGGTGGCCGAGCAGGCGGCGCAGCCGGTCGCGGGTTGACGGCTCAGTAGCTCTTGGGCAGGCCCAGCACGCGCTCGGCCACGTAGCACAGGATCAGCTGCTCGCTCACCGGCGCGATGCGCGCGATCATGACCTCGCGCAGGAAGCGCTCGACATGGAACTCCTTGGCGTAGCCGTAGCCGCCGTGGGTGAGGATGGCGCGCTCGCAGGCGTCGTAGGCAAAGCGCGCGCCGAGATACTTGGCAGAATTGGCTTCGGCGCCGCACTCCTTGCCGTTGTCGTAGAGCCAGGCCGCCTTGAAGGCGAGCAGGTTGGCGGCCTCCAGCTGCATCCAGCTCTCGGCCAGCGGATGCTGGATCGCCTGGTTCTTGCCGATCGGCCGGCCGAACACGATGCGCTCCTTGGCGTATTGCGTGGCCTTGGCCAGCGCGCACTTGCCGATGCCGATGGCTTCGGCCGCGATCAGGATGCGCTCGGGATTGAGGCCGTGCAGCAGATAGTGGAAGCCCTTGCCCTCTTCTCCGATGCGATCCTCGAGCGGCACCTTCAGCCCGTCGATGAACACCTGGTTGGTGTCGATCGCCTTGCGGCCCATCTTGTCGATCTCGGTGATCTCGACCTTGGAGCGGTCGAGGTCGGTGTAGAACAGCGAGAGGCCGTCGGTCGCCTTCTTGCATTTGTCCTTGGGCGTGGTGCGTGCGATCAGCAGCATCTTGTCGGCGACCGAGGCTGTGGTGGTGAAGGTCTTTTTGCCGTGCACGATGTAGCCGTTGCCATCGCGCTCGGCCTTGGTGTCGAGCGCCGTGGTGTTGAGCCCGGCGTCGGGCTCGGTGACGGCGAAGCAGCCTTTTACCTTGCCGGCGATGATGTCGGGCAGGATGCGCTTCTTCTGTTCCTCGGTGCCGAACACCACGATCGGGTTGGGGCCGAAGACGTTGAGATGGATCGCCGAGGCGCCCTGCAGAGCGGCACCCGACTCGGCCACTGCCTGCATCATGATCGCGGCCTCGCTGATGCCGAGACCGGCGCCGCCGTATTCCTCGGGCATGGCGATGCCGAGCCAGCCCGCGTCGGCCATGGCCCGATAAAAGTCCTCGGGGAAGCCGCCCTCCTTGTCCTTCTTCAGCCAGTACTTGCCGTTGAACTGGGCGCAGAGCTTACCGACACTGTCTTTTATGGCCAGCTGCTGCTCGGTGAAGGCGAAATCCATCAATGCACTCCTGTCAGGGGCTCAAGACGCCATCAACGATTCGATCCCAACCACGACATCATGACCCGATTGAACTGCTCCGGCCGCTCGACGTTGGGCAGGTGGCGCGCCTTGGCGATGCCCTCGTAGCGGCCGCCGGGAATCTTCGAGGCGATCAGCTTGTTGCGCTCGGGCGGTGTGCCGGGGTCCTCGTCGCCGCAGATCACCAGGGTCGGCGTCTTGATGGTGGCCAGCCGGTCGAGATAGTCGAAGTGCTGGATCGCCGACATGCAGCCCGCGGAGCCTTCCGGCGTGGTGCCGCTGATCGTGTCGCGGATCTCGCGCCAGCGCACGGGATTCACTTTCTTGAACTCGTCGGTGAACCAGCGTTGCATGGTCGCGTCGGCGAGAGCTGCAAGTCCCTTGCTGCGCACCACCGCCTTGCGCTCCTCCCACGTTCCGGCCGAGCCCGGTGGCGTCGAGGGCTGGGTGTCGCAGAGCGTCAGCGACAGCAGGCGGTCGGGATGGGCGAGCACAAATCCCTGGCCGATCATGCCGCCGATCGAGAGGCCGATGAAATGCACCTTCCTGATCTCCAGCACGTCGAGCGCGCCATTCACGTCGGCCGCCAGCGCGTCCATCGTGTAGTCGCCGTCGACGGCGGCACTGCCGCCATGGCCGCGCATGTCGAGGCGCAGCACGCGGTAGCCCGCGGCCAGCAGCGGCACCATCTGCTCGACCCACATGCCGCCGTCGGAATTCAGCGAATGGGTAAAGCAGACGGTCGGGGCGTTCTGCGGTCCGGCGAGGTCGAAATAGACGCGATGTCCGTTGAGAGAAAGAAGCATTCGATTCTCCTTATCTTGTCATCCTGAGCGAAGCGAAGGATCTCCCGTTGCCGGCGTTAGGTCCTTCGCTGCGCTCAGGACGACAGGCAACTCACATGGCAGATATGCCACCGTCGATCACGACTTCCGAGCCGGTCATGAAGCTCGATTCGTCCGAGGCGAGGAAGACCAACGCCCAACCCACTTCCTCGGGCCGGCCCAGCCGCCCAATCGGCACCTGCTTGCCGAGTTTCTGCTGCATGACTTCCTGGCCGAAGCGGACACGGTGGCGGTCGAGGATCGGCGTGTCGATGAAGGTGGGGTGCACCGAGTTGGAACGGATATTGTAGCCCGACTTGGCGCAATGCAGCGCCACCGACTTGCTGAGCAGCCGCACGCCCGCCTTGGCCGAATTGTAGGCCGCCATGTTGGCGCCGGCGATGATGCCCGAGATCGACGAGATATTGATGATCGAGCCGCCCAGCGTCTTGGTGTGCTTCTTGATCTCGCCCACGCCGTGTTTGCAGCCCAGGAACACGCCGTCGAGGTCGATGGCGTGGACGCGGCGCCATTCCTCCAGCGTGATGTCCTCGACCGTCTTGGTGAGACCGATGCCGGCCGAGTTCACCAGTACATGCAGCGCGCCGAAGGTCTTTACCGCCTCGGCGATCGCCGACTTCCAATTTTCCTCGCTGGTGACGTCAAGCTTCACGAAGTGCGCGGCCTTGCCGATCTTGGCGGCGAGCGCGCGGCCCTTGTCCTCCTGGATGTCGGCGATCACCACCTTCGCGCCTTCGCGGGCCATCAGGATGGCGCCGCATTCGCCCAGACCCGACGCGCCACCGGTGATGAGGGCCACTTTGCCGGCCAGACGATTCGTCATTTCTTCTTTCCTCCCGCGGTTGCCCCGGCGCGCGATTCCCGATGGGCGATGTAGGTCGTGGCCGCCACGATGATGGCTGCGCCGACGAAGGTCCAGACGTCGGCCGTCTTGCCCCAGACCGCCATGTCCATCAAGGCGGCCCAGACGATGGCGAGGAAGGTGATGGACTGCAGGGCGGAAATGTCGAGCAGCCGGTAGGCCCAGGTGATGAAGAAGTATCCCAGCGTGCCGAAGAAGCCGGCCGCCAGGAACAGGCCGAGCTGCGGCAGCGTCGGCGTCTGCCAGTACCAGAGGCCAAGCGGCGTGAAGCAGACCGCACCGACCACGCTCTGCCACAGCACCACGACCGCGGGCTTGTCGCGGCCCGACACGACCTTGGCGATGAGATTGGAGCCGGCGATCAGCGGCACCGCCAGCGACATCATGATGATGCCCGGGTTCATCTCGACGATGCCGGGGCGCATGATGACCAGCATGCCGGCAAAGCCGGTGGCAACGCCCAGCCAGCGCCGCCAGTGCACGGTCTCGCGCAGGAACAGGACGGCGCCCAGGGTGACGAAGATCGGGCCGGTGAAGCCCAGCGCCGACATGGTGGCGAGCGGCAGCCACACCACCGCCTCGTACCACAGGCCGTAGCCCGGCGTGTGGAAGAGCCCGCGGATGCAGTGGAGCTTGAGGTCGTGCGTGCGCATGCCGTCGAGACCGACGCGCCACAGCATCCAGGGCGCGATCAGCACGATGCCGGCAATCCAGCGGCCCCAGGCGACGTAGAGCGGCGGCATCTCGCTCGCGAGTTCCTTCACCGAGACGTTGAGGAGCGTGAAGAAGAGACCGGAGACGACGGCGAGGAAGAAGCCACGGGCGACGCGCGAAGGGATGAGGGAGGACAGCGCGTCGGGCGCGTCGGCGGTTTGCGCGGACATGGCCTTGTGGGCTTGCGCCTGCGCGCAGCGCAGGTCAACCCACGCATTTTGCAGGTCAGCTCGCTCGTCGTATTATGCGCGGGATGTCATGATGCTGGTGCATAGTTCGGAGCGTCCGGTTCATGGATTTCCTTCCGCCCGACGACTACGACCTCGACGTCCTTGAGGATTACCTGCGCTCGGCGGAGTTGCCCGACGAGGCGATGCTGCTGAGCGAACTCGATGGCTATCTGACAGCAGTGGCCATCGCGCCCAACATGATCATGCCGAGTGAGTGGTTGTCGGAAATCTGGGGTGGTGGTGACCCGATGTTCGCTGATGAAAACGAGGCGAACACCATCCTCGGTGCGATCATGGGGCACTACAACGGCATTCTGCGCGCGCTCGCCGTCGATGCGATGTCGTTCGTCCCGATCTTCGCGACAGAGGCTGATGGCTCGCCCTTCGTCGATCTCTGGGCCGAGGGATTCATGCGCGGCGTTCGCCTCCGGCCAAAGGACTGGATGCCGCTGTTCGAAGACAAGCTGGCGCCGTTGATTACGGCGATCGGCGCACTCTGTGCCAATCCGGACGGGACCTATCCGATTGAAATGGCGAAGGAGCGGCGCGACCTGCTGCGTACGCAGGCGCCGACACTGTTTCCGGGCTGCGTCGCGGGGATACGCGAGTACTGGCAGGGAAAGGGGCTCGGTCCCAGGGCGGCGCCGCCTCAGCAAGTCGACGCCGGCGCTCCCAGGGGCCCGATTGCCAAGGTCGGTCGCAATGCGCCCTGTCCCTGCGGGTCAGGAAAGAAATACAAGCGCTGCTGCGGCGCCTAGGCGGCGCGTTCAGTCGAGCGTCACCTTGTAGCGGCTGATGGCCAGCGTCGAGACGATCAGCAGCATGGCCACCAGCGCGATCAGTTCGGCCGAGACGTCGCCCAGGTCGGCGCCCTTCAGCATGACGCCGCGCACGATGCGCATGAAATGCGTCGCCGGCAGCGCCTCGCCCAGCCATTGCGCCCACACCGGCATGCCGCGGAAGGGGAACATGAAGCCCGACAGCAGGATCGAGGGCAGCATCATGAAGAACGAGGCCTGCATGGCCTGGAGCTGGTTCTGGGTCAGCGTCGAGATGGTGAAGCCGATGGCGAGGTTGACGATGATGAACAGCGTCGTACCCAGGCAGAAGAGCGGCAGGCTGCCCTCGACCACCACATCGAACAGCAGCCGTGAGATGAGCAGGATCACGGTGACCTGCACGGCGCCGATGACGATGTAGGGCATGATCTTGCCGACCATGATCTCGATCGGCCGCACCGGCATGGCGAGCAGGTTCTCCATGGTCCCGCGCTCGCGCTCGCGGGTGACAGCGAGCGCCGTCATCATCACCATGGTCATGGTGAGGATCACCGCCAGCAGGCCGGGCACGATGTTGAGTCGTGCCTTGCCCTCGGGATTGTAGCGGCGCTGCACCACCAGTTCGACGGCGTCGGCGCGGTGGCGCAGTCCGGCGAGCGGCCCGACGAAATCGCGGGCAAGCGCCTGGTTGATGGCGGGACCGGCGGCGGCCAGTGGGTTGGCGGCGGCCAGCGGGTCCGTGGCGTCAGCGTCGATCAGGATCTGCGCCCGCTCGCCGCGCACCAGCCGGCGCGTGAAGTCGGCCGGTATGGTGACGACGAACTGCACTTCGCCGCGTTGCAGCAGGGCGTTGGCCTCTTCCTCGGAGGCGGGGCGGTGAGTGAAGTTCATGTAGCCGGTGTTGGCCAGCGCCGATAGCACCGAGCGCGTGATCTGGCTCTGGTCGGCCGCGATGACGGCAGTCGGCAGGCGATGCGGGTCGGTGTCGATGGCATAGCCAAACAGCAGGAGCTGCATGATCGGCATGGCGAACATCATGGCGAAGGTGAGCCGGTCGCGGCCGAGCTGCAGCACCTCCTTGACGATGATGGCGCCAAGCCGCACCCAGAAGCCGCGCCGCGCGACGGGCCAGCGCATGGTCAGGCCCCCGGCGCATTGTCGCGCGCCGTCCCCATGAGATGGATGAAGATGTCTTCGAGTGTCGGCGCGGCCTCCTGCCAGACGATCGTCGGGTCGTGGCCGTACGGCTCGATCGCCTGCTTCAGCGCCTCGCGGTCAGGGCCGCAGACATGCAGCGTGGCGCCGAAAGCTGCTGCTGCGGTGACGCCCGGCGCGTCGCGCAGCTTGACGGCGAGGCGGTCGGCACCGGGGCCGGTGGCGATGAAGGCGATGAGGCCCGACTGCCGGATGATCTCCAGGGCGGTGCCGCGCGCCATCAGCTCGCCGTAGGCGATGTAGGCGATCTCGTGACAGCGCTCGGCCTCGTCCATGTAATGGGTCGACACCAGCACGGTGATGCCTTGGGCCGCGTAGGCGTGGATCTCGTCCCAGAAGGCGCGGCGTGCCTTGGGGTCGACGCCGGCGGTCGGCTCGTCGAGCAGCACTAGCCTGGGCTCCGCCATCAGCGCGCGGCCGATCTCCAGAAGCTTCTTCTGGCCGCCCGACAGCGCCGTCGCCGGATTGTCGATCAGGGCATCGAGCCGGAGGAACCGCGCCGTCTCCCACGCCCGCTCGGCAAGGGCTGCTTCCCGGTCACGCGCGGCGCGCGTGCCCATGATTGCCTGCCACAGGCTCTCGCCCGGCTGGTCGCGACCGTAGAGCATGAGATGCTGGAACACCGAGAGTTTGGGGAAGCCGCGCGCCACCTGGAAAGTGCGCACGAGGCCCGCGCGGCTCACCACATCGGGCGCCGCCCCCGCGATCTCGCGTCCGTCGAAGCGGATCGAACCGCCATCCGGTGGCACGAGGCCCGAGACCACGTTGAACAGCGTCGTCTTGCCGGCGCCGTTGGGCCCGATCAGGCCGGTGATGCCGCCCGCCGCCACCGAGAAGTCGACGCCGCGCAACACTTCCAGTCCATAGAAGGCGCGGCGCAGGTTCTTGAGTTCGAGGAGCGGCATCACTAGTCAATACCTCATCCCAGGGTGACGCGCGAAGCGCGGCGTTGCGATGAGACTGACGTTGTGGATGCGGCTATTGCGCCCGCGCGTACAGCAACCAGTCGAGAAGCTGGACGCCGCCGGCGCCGCCAAGCGGCACCAGAATGGCCTGCACCAGGGGCTGCTCGAAGAACGGCGCGAACGCACCCTTGCGCAAGGCGCGAACGTCCGCGATCAAGCTGGGGAAGACCTTTGCCAGCTTGTCGAAGTTGTCGCCAGCGCCGTTGAGCCATCGCGCGTCCGCCTCCATCCCATCCAAGGCCTTCCGACGCGCCTGCTCTGCGCCGTAGTTGAGCATGGCAGCCAAGGCGATCGACCACAGTACATAGATGACAAGCACGACGAGCACGGCGCCGCCGATGTCCCAATTGTCGAACAATCGACTGCGAGCGACGACCAGTAGCGCCACCAGGATGAAAGGAAAAATAATCAGCCGCCCGATCGCGGCCGTGTGCTCGGCAAGGAGCTGCGCATCGATCCAGTCGTCGAGCATCGAGTTGCGGCAAGGTGGAGCATCATCGCCGTCCCATAATTGTCCGCGCTGGTTGGGATATGCCGCGACCAGCTCACAGGCCTGCTCTCGCAGTCCCGGCCCCAGCTGGGCGGCAAAGCGCGCAACTGTCTCCGGCGGATACACCGTGCGTCCGTGTTTCAATCGCTCGACAAACCACAGGGTCAGGATCGTCATGTCGCCCACCAGCACCAGGAGGACGATGACTGCCAGACCGCTGAAAAAGAGGGTAATCCAAAACAGCGAACGGTCCGCAAGGCCTCGAGCCGGGATATCAGCCCATGCATTGTCCGTCAGCGTATTCACCACGACGGATGACAGGCCGATCACCACGGCCGACACCACGAGCCAAGCCAGGACGCGGTCGAATCTCGGTTCGTTGTCCATGAGCATCCGGTATTGGTTCCACAGCTTGGCACCGTCCACGCGCCGGCCAGGCAGTGTGACAGCAGGTTGCCAGAACCACAGCGCTGCGTCGCGAATCCGCTCCATTGGTCCCTTCGGCTGCCTCGAGGTAGGCGATGCGGCCTGGAAAAGACGGTAATCCTTCCCGATTCGCCGGGCGGCATCCGCGCTTCTGCACCACGCTTCGTCGAGGAACCAGGCGAACAAAACGATGGCCGCCACGCGCAGCAGCTCCGATGGCCACGCGCTGACGCCGCTGAGCAGGGCAAAGGGCTCGCGCATCTCCGCGTCGGCACCTTGCGCCACCAGGAAACACCAGACGACCGCGATCGATGCAGCAAGCAGGGCAAGCCGCCATGCGACGTGAGCCCGCGCAGCACCGGCGTCAGCCGTCGCGACCCCAGGCCGAAGGGCCTGCGCCCACGGCCTCCCGGGAAAGACGAAGGCCCGAAAGAACAGCCCCGCAGTCACCGCCAGCAAGAGCGGCCCCAACGGCCCTGTGCTGCCCGGCAGCACCATTTCCACGACCACGCCTGCCGCGAACCCCAACGCGGCCGCCTCCACTGCGGCGACAACCACGTGCGAACTGTCGACATGCTCCTGTGGGGTTTTGGACCACCATTTCCAGGCATGCTGCATGGCTGGACCCGGACGGCCGGCCAGAATCAATCCGCCGAGCGCCAGCAACATCGCGAGAGCCACCATCGAGGAGATGCGGCGCTTATCTTCCTCGGAGGGGGACACCCCTTTGGCAGGCAGTGCGACCATGCTGTCACGGCCGATCTCGAATAGCATCGGGTGCGCTACTGCCTTCTCGATCCGGCACGCAAGCTCATCCTCCTTGCCCTTGATTCTGCAGTCCGGCATTTCGTCGGGCACCGCGGACGCGAGCCGCGCGGCGAGGAATGTCGCGGTTTGGTAGGCGTCGCGGAAAGGGGCAATCCTGTTTACAGATGCGTCAGGTTTTTCGTCGAGCACGAGCGGCAAGCTGGACGCGACGATCACGTTGCGTGTGTAGCGCGTGACGCTCGGATGAGACAAACGCGCGTCCATGTCGGTGGTGAACAACATGCGGTCGGGAAAGGCCTCGCGCAGCGCCTGCATCAGCACCAGCTTGTCGTGCACATCCGAACCGATCATGCCGACGGCCTGTACGGGATACTTGTCGTTGTCTTTCAGAATTTCCTGGACGAGCCGGCGAACATAGTCGCTTTGGGCGCGACCCTCGGGCCATTCGACCGGAGGTGCTTTGTCGGCGCCACGAGCGTTGTCATTGCCGCGCCGGACCTGCGTCGTAAGATTGTCGAGCGTGGCCCCGTCCAGGCCGCGCAAATATGAGTAGGTTTGCAGCTTTACCTTGATTCCCTGGTCGGAACATTGCAGTGCGCGTCGCAGCGTTTCAGAAAAGGTTCGAGCATAGATCGAATCCCATTCGCTGATCAGGACCACACGTCTGTTCTCGCCGCCCAGGCATGGATCGACGCCGCGGCCGTACAGTTCGGCCATCAGACGCTTGATCAACAGATCATCCGTGCCAATGGTACGAACGAAGAACGGCTCCTTCGGGCCGGCCAGCTTCAGACGGGGGTTCGCCTTGACGATTTCACCGAGACGATCCCTGAAGGCCTCATCCACGCAATCTACGCGACGTTTGTCCGACTGTTTTTGACTATCGAGTTCGGAGCACTCGGAAGAACCATGCAACAGAGCCGCGGGCCGCAATTGATTGGCCGGCGCAGTCGACTGCGGGCTGATCAAGCGCAGCTTCGCCAGCGTTTGCCAATTCCCGCCAAAGGCTTCTCCGGAAGCAGTCTTGGCTTCCTCTGCCAACGCGGTCAGATCGTCACCCAGAGCTCTCACCAACGCGTCGGATCCGGTGGGACCCAGAATACGCAGCCGCACGCCGCTGCCGGCAGGCTCCAGGTCCTTCAGCATCACCGTGATCGCGCTGAGCCAGCGCCGCCCGATCGCCGTGTCGTCAATCCACAGTACCGCAACATGCCGGCGTTCCTTGCCCTCGGTACTCAACGTTTCATAGACGATGTCCATCGGGGTGGACGGCCCCTCTTTCGGCGTTGCGCTCGGCGCGTCTGTCGACATGCCTCCGGCCTGTGCGGGCTTGCCATCTTGCTTCACCGTGGGCTCGCCGGTGGATGACGCCGCTGCTGGAAGCGTCTTTCCGATACAGCCGCCAAAATATTCGCAACGATCCACGCGCAGCAAGCCCATGCGTTCGCTGTCGTTGGGAACATAGCCAGCCGCGTTCAAGCCAGCGAGCAGAGCGTAGCGAGAGCGCTGCCGCGCTTCTTCGGCACCGACCAATGCGGCACCCGGCAGCATCGCGGCGATCAGGGTGATGCTACCGCCGGTACCGAACAGACTCTTGAATTTGTCGGCATTGAGCGGTTGCGCCATCTGACAGAGCGTATTGGCACGTTGTTCGCCCGCCGGCCCCGCGGTGGCGGCCGGCATGCCAACCTGTCCGGCATTCGAGAGTTCACTGGTCTGAGCAGTGGCGATGGTGATCGCGCCGCTCGGTCCGCCGTCCGTCGGACAAGGTTCCTTGAATTTCTGGCGATGGCGGTTGAGCGCTCCCAGCGGATCTTCCCACAGACGCGCTTCCACCGGTGGCTGCGACAACTGCAGCCGTTTGCTTGCATCGCTGTCGGCCTGCCGCCACAGCTCGAACGCGTGCTGTCCCAGATACGTGGTCGACAGGAACAGCGCCACCACAGATATCGCCGTATACGGAAACGAACTCCCGCTATCCCCCGCCATTCGCATCCCCCGATGCCAACGAGTCTTCGCGCTCACGGTAGGCTCAACGGCAGGTTGTGTCACCCGGCCTTGAAGGCGCGTTACAGGCGGTTATAGGCCTTGAACCACTCCACGAACTTCGGGATGCCCTCTTCCACCGTGACCCTGGGCGTCCAGCCGAAGTCGCGCGTGGTGTCAGCGATGTCGGCGGCGGTTTCCTGCAGGGTGCCGGGCTCGCCCGGCTTCAGTTCGACAATGGCCGTCTTGCCCAGCGCCTGCTCGAACAGGGAGATCACTTGGACGATGTCCTCGCTCCGCGCGGCGCCGAGATTGTAGATCCGGTGGCCGGCGTCGGCCGGCGGCTTGTCGAGCACCGCCAGGGTGCCCGCCACCATGTCGTCGATATAACTGTAGTCGCGCTTGATGAAGCCCAGGTGCGTGAGCTCGATCGGACG
Organism: Reyranella sp.; assembly: GCA_030679805.1. Classification (GTDB taxonomy): domain Bacteria; phylum Pseudomonadota; class Alphaproteobacteria; order Reyranellales; family Reyranellaceae; genus Reyranella. Next base: position 19,826 of record JAUXST010000467.1, read on the forward strand.
GCCCTCGTGGATCGCCTTGGCAAAGACATACGGCGACATGTCGGGCCGGCCCCACGGCCCGTAGGTCGTGAAGTAGCGCAGGCCGGTCGCCTTGAGACCGTAGAGATGCGCGTAGGTCTCGGCCATCAGCTCGTCGGCGCGCTTGGTGGCGGCGTAGAGCGAGACCGGATGGTCGACCGGGTCCGCCACGGCAAAGGGCAGCTTGCGGTTGGCGCCATAGACCGACGAGGCCGAGGCGTAGACGAAGTGCTTCAGCTCCTTGAGCCCGCGCGCCAGCTCAAGCATCACGAGATGGCCCATCACATTGGTCTGCACGTAGACATAAGGATCGGCCATCGATTGGCGGACGCCGGAGTGCGCCGCCAGATGCACGATCCGGTCGAGATCGGGGTGCTTTGCCGCCAGCGCCGCCATGGCCTCGCGATCGGCCACGTCGGCTTCCAGGAAGGCAAAGCCCTTGTCCTCGCGCAGGGTCTTCAGGCGGGCGAACTACAGGACGGGGTCGTACTGGTCGCTCAAATTGTCGACGCCCACCACCGCCTCGCCTCGGGCCAGCAGGGCGCCGGCGACCTGCGCACCGATGAAGCCGGCGACCCCGGTGACGAGAACGGACATGCGGCGCGTGATTACAACATTTCGTTCCCGGGCGACACCGTGAAACGGCGCGCAAGATCGGTGATCCACGGCACCCTTAAAACGTCCTTTTTGCAGGGGCCCCGCGTTCCCGATTGAAACGCGCAACATTCTGTCGCTACCGTCCCCACATCGCAGTCAAGGAGGTTGCCATGCCAACAGCGGTGACCCTGGACGACAAGTACGTACTCGAATCCGGCCGGGTATATCTCACCGGCACGCAGGCTCTGGTCCGACTGCCCATGATGCAGCGCCAGCGCGACCTTGCCGCCGGCCTCAATACCGCCTGCTATATCTCAGGTTATCGTGGCTCGCCGCTCGGCGGCTTCGACCAGGCGCTGTGGCAGGCCAAGCGCTTCATCAAGAAGAACCACATCGAATTCCAGCCCGGCACCAACGAGGACCTGGCGGCCACGTCGCTGTGGGGCACTCAGCAGATCCACCTCTATCCCGGCGCGCGCTACGACGGCGTATTCGGCATGTGGTATGGCAAGGGCCCCGGCGTCGATCGCTCCGGCGACGCCTTTAAGCACGCCAACTACGCCGGCACGTCGAAGCATGGCGGCGTCGTGGTGCTGGCCGGCGACGACCATATGGCGAAGTCGTCGACCGTCGCCCACCAGAGCGAGCCCGCCTTCATCGCCGCCGGCATGCCGATCATCCACGCGGCCTCCGTCCAGGAATATCTCGACTGGGGCCTGCATGCCTTCGAGATGTCGCGCTACTCCGGCCTCTGGGTCGGCTTCAAGGTCCTGAGCGAGACGGTGGATTCCTCGGCCTCGGTCCACATCGATCCGCACCGCCTCGAAATCCACACCCCGTCCGACCATCACCTGCCGGCCGATGGCGTGCACATCCGCTGGCCCGACGATTGGCTCGGCCAGGAGAAGCGCGTCTATCAGGTCAAAATCCCGGCAGCGCTGGCCTACTGGCGCGCCAACAAGCTCGACAAGGTCATGCTGGGCCGCCCCGACGCCCGCTTCGGCATCGTCACGGTCGGCAAGTCCTACCTCGACGTCCGCCAGGCGCTGGACGAACTCGGCATCGACGATACCGAGGCCGAGCGTCTCGGGCTCGCCATCTACAAGGTGGGCATGGTCTGGCCGCTCGAAGCCGAGGGCGCGTCCGCCTTCGCCGCCGGCAAGCGCGAGATCCTAGTGATCGAGGAGAAGCGTCCGATTATCGAGCAGCAGCTGAAGGACGCGCTGTTCAACATGGAGTCCGGCCGCCGCCCCGTCGTGGTCGGCAAGCACGACGAGCGCGGCCAGCATCTCCTGAAGAGCGACGGCGAGCTGACGCCGTTCGAGATCGCCTCGGCCATCGTCGCGCGCTTCGGCCTCGCGGGCCTCAGCGAGCGCAGCAAGCAGCGCTTCGAGGCGCTGAAGCGCCGCGCCGGCCGCCAGGTGCGAAACGAATCCGGCATGGCCCGCGTGCCCTATTTCTGCTCCGGCTGCCCGCACAACAGCTCGACCAAGGTGCCCGAGGGCTCGATGGCGCTGGCCGGCATCGGCTGCCATACGCTGGCCATCGGCATGGAGCGCAACACCAAGACCTTCACCCACATGGGCGCCGAGGGAGCGACCTGGGTGGGCGCCAGCCACTTCACCGACACGCCGCACGTCTTCCAGAATCTGGGTGACGGCACCTATTTCCATTCGGGCCTGCTCGCGATTCGCCATGCCATCGCGAACAAGACCAACATGACCTACAAGATCCTCTACAACGACGCCGTCGCCATGACCGGCGGCCAGCCGCACGACGGCGACGTCACGCCGTGGCGCATCAGCCGCCAGGTCCGGGCCGAGGGCGTCGATCGCATCGCGCTGGTGAGCGACGACCCCGGCAAGTATCCCGTCGGCACCGAATGGGCGCCGGGCGTTACCTTCCATCACCGCGACCAGCTCGACGAGGTTCAGCGCAAGCTGCGCGAGGTCAAGGGCGTCAGCGTCCTGATCTACGACCAGACCTGCGCGGCCGAAAAGCGCCGCCGCCGCAAGCGCGGCACCTTCCCCGATCCCGCCAAGCGCGTGCTGATCAACCAGGCTGTGTGCGAAGGCTGCGGCGACTGTTCGACCCAGTCCAACTGCCTCTCGGTGACGCCTGTGGCCACCGAATTCGGCTCCAAGCGCGCCATCGACCAGTCGTCCTGCAACAAGGACTTCTCCTGCCTGAACGGTTTCTGCCCGTCGTTCGTCACGGTCGAGGGCGGTAGCCTGCGCAAGGGCAAGGCCGGCAGGTCTGCGGCCACTGCGGACAAGGCCGAGCCGGCCCTGCCGCCCGCGCCCACCCTGCCCTCGATCGCCGACAAGCCCTATGGCGTGCTCATCACCGGCATCGGCGGCACCGGCGTGGTGACCATCGGCGCCATCATGGGCGTGGCCGCCCACATCGAGGGCAAGGGCGTCACCGTGCTCGATCAGCTCGGCATGGCGCAGAAGGGCGGCGCGGTGATCAGCCACGTGCGTCTCGGCGCGACGCCCGAGGCGCTGCATGCCGTGCGCCTGGGGGCAGGCGGCGCCAACCTGCTGCTGGGCTGCGACCTGGTGGTGAGCGCCAGCGCCGATTCGCTGGCCCGGCTCGAGACCGGCGCCTCGCGCGCCATCGTGAACACCCACGAGACCATCACCGGCGAGTTCACCCGCCATCCCGACATCGCCTTTCCCTCGCATACGCTGAAACTCTCGATCGAGGCGGCGGCCGGGCCCGGCGCCTGCGACATCCTCGACGCCACCGGCATCGCCACGGCGCTCCTGGGCGATTCGATCGCCACCAACATGTTCATGCTGGGCTATGCCTACCAGCAGGGCCTGATCCCGATCGGCCACGGGGCGCTGGAGAAGGCGATCGAACTGAACGGTGCGGCCGTCGCCATGAACACGTCGGCCTTCCGCTGGGGCCGCCGCGCCGCATCGGATCGCGCCGCGGTCGAGGCACTGGTCGCACCGAAGGAGAGCAAGATCGTTCCCTTCACGCGCATCGCCAGGACGCTCGACGAGATCGTGGCCGTTCGCGTAAAACACCTCACCGGCTATCAGGACGCATCATTGGCCGAGCGCTACAAGGCCCTGGTCGACAAGGTGCGCGCCGCCGAACAGAAGGCTACTCCAGGCCGCAGCGACCTCGCCGAAGCCGTCGCCCGCAACTATTCCAAGCTTCTTTCCTACAAGGACGAGTACGAAGTGGCGCGACTCTATGCCGATGCCGCCTTCGGCGCCCAGGTCGCCGGCCAGTTCGAGGGCGACTACAAACTCAAGTTCAATCTGGCGCCGCCGATCTTCTCCCAGCGCGATCCCAAGACCGGCCACCTGATCAAGCAGGAGTTCGGGGCCTGGATGCTGCCGGCCTTCCGCCTGCTCGCCGGGCTGAAAGGCCTGCGCGGCACTCGGCTCGACATCTTCGGCTATACGAAGGAGCGCAAGACCGAGCGCGCGCTGATCGGCGAGTACGAGACGCTGGTGGCCGAACTTCTACAGTCGCTCTCGCCCGCCAACCACGCTCTGGCGGTCAAACTCGCGGCGATCCCCGACGACATCAAAGGCTACGGCCACATCAAGGACGCGCATCTCGAGAAGGCCAAGAAGAAGGAAGCCGACCTGCTGCACCAGTGGCGCAACCCCGAGGCGATGAAGGCGGCGGCGGAGTAAGGCCGCGTTGCGGGCAGGCGCCGTCAGGCGCCGCCCGGCCTCCACGGATCGACGACCTCGACGGGCAATCCCGTGAAATCCCTGACGTTGCGCGTAGCCAGACTCGCGCCCATCGCCGCGACGATGCCTGCGATCATCATGTCGGACGGCTGGCTGCCCAGGCCCGCCGCCTGGCGCAGGGCGCGGAACCGTCCCGCCTCCCGCGCGGCGACGTCGTCGAGCGGCAAGACCGTGAGGGCAGACCCTTGGCCGACGTATTCTTCGAACCGCGCCTCCAGTGCCGCCCGGCGGCGTCCATCGGCGATGCGGTGCAGGCCATAGGCGATTTCGG
>JAUXST010000468.1 GCA_030679805.1 Reyranella sp.
CTTTTGGGGCACGCCGGGGGGAGTCCCGGTGGCACGGACGCCTTTGAATTGTTTGGAACCTGTTCGGCGAGGCCTATGCCGGCGAACGCCGAATCAGTTCTTTTCATCGCACGCTTTTACGCTGTTTCACCGGACAACTCGTGACACTCGAAACGGTGTGTCAGAAGTTGTTCGGCTGGTGTGCTCCACACACGGATCTAGAGTCCCCTGCGATCGGCAGTCCCCTCCAACGCCCGGGCGGGCGCGCGGGGATGAGGAGGCCGATGGTCACGCGGCTCGTCCGCAATGGCCCAGGGACGAGTGAGGGCTTGGCCGGTGTCCGGCTCGTATGCCGATCGCCTGGAGTGACCTTCCAGACTCTCAGCTGGGTCTTGCGTCCCGCACCCCCCAGACTTGAAGGGTACGGTCGGTCGGCCGGGCGTGTCCGCCTTTGGGTTTACAGCTGCGCGCGTATGATCGATTCGCGTCAGGTTTGCGACAGCCTCCCGGGACGGCCGGATAAGGGAGGCCAACGACAATATTATTGATCGGCAGGGACTGCGCCCACGCCCCAGTGGCACCGCGACCGCGTCCTAGAACTTGGCCCCTTGCATCGCCCGCATGTGGAGAGCGGGACGCCACCCGGTCACGACAAGGAGCCGTCCCGTGCAAAGTGACCGGGCGGCTCGGCCTTTGAATACAGGCCTCGTGCGACGATAGCGAAAATATAGGGCGAATCCGGTTGAACCTGCAAATCTCCTATTGCATTCCTGCCGCGCGTATTTCGCCGGGCTGCTTGCACTGCCAGCAGCGAGCCGTGGCAGGGAATGCCGATGGCGTCAGAAGCATCGGTGCAAATGATCCCCCGCACGCCCTCGACGAAAAGCCGGCTGTTGGACTGTTGGATAGAGTTGTATTTATTGTCCAAGCAACACGTCAGGGGGGATCGAATGGACAGGCGGGGCGTGCTCGGGTGCACATTGGGGATGTTGGCGACGCTTGGCATGGTGGCGCGCGCCCAAACGGCGTACGCGCCTTACGTCGGCAAGTGGATGGGAAGCTGGAAGGGCGGCCTTTCGGTGACCATGGACATTCAAAGCATAGATCCGGACGGAACAATGCACGGCGTCAGTTCCTGGGGCGACAAGCCCGAATGGGGCGTCAAGGCCGGTTCCTTCTCGTTCAACAAAACAAAAATAAGCGCCGATGGGAAGTTCAGTTTTGCCGATGGCTCGAAGCCGGGCGCACGAATGGACTGGGCGTTCAAGAACGGAAAGCTGGAGGGACTTCGGTTCGAAGCTCCGGATGGAAAACCTACGAACACCGCCATTCTGACAAAGGCGAACTGACGATTTTTCTGTGCGCCGAGGAACCGATATGCGCAGCATATCGGCGGGGTGATTCTCGACTCTGAATTGCAGGGACAGACCGCGATGTTACTCAAGAAGGCGAAGCTCAAATCGAAGTCGCTGCTAAGCCGGCTCGGCGGCGTGTCAGCGTTCGGTTTCGGGGTGAGTTTCAAGCCGCCAGAGACGGACCGAACGGTCGTGCGGGAGCTTCTGACTTTCTTGGAGGACCGGCGAGCTCTCTTCGTGGCGGCGATATGGGAGCAGCCGGAGCATGTGGTTCACTCGGTCCAGCAAATGCGAACCGAGTTAACGAACGCGCTCAAACGGCTAGGAGAAGGATCGCCCGCTGCTGCGGCGTGCCGATTGATGCGGGCCGCATGTCGGGATTTCGTGAGCCAAGCGGACACGATGAAGCTCCAAAATATGGACAGGCACTTTAGCGAGGGGTGGCAGGGTGAGACGTTCCTGATCGCACTCGGTGCGCTGCGGGCGACATTCGGCCAGCAGATCGCCGTCCTTTCGCATCTGTACGAAATAGGTCTGGAAGAACACCTGGCGTCGATACTTCCGCCAATCGCGGATGGAGATGGGAAATAGGCATGGCAAAGCCTCAAGCCGATAACCCGAGAGGAGCGGTCGCCGAGGCAGCCGCGTGATCCAAGAGCCATGCCGATGCCGGCGCCAGTCACCTGGTGCTGCGCTTCGCCGGCGACCACGAACGCCAGTTCGAGACCGCGGCGCGCCTGCGACGCGATCTCTACATCGGCGGCGTCAGCCCGTCCTTGCCGACCAGGATCCGCGTCGCCGTCAGGGTGCCGTCGGCGCCCTTGGCGGGAACCAGGAAGACCTTGGCGCCGACCTTGGCGTCGGCCCGGTCCCCGGGCGCGAAGGTGACGATCGGGATGCCGGGCTTCACCCGGATGTCCTGAGTGCCGTCCTTGTATTTGAGCGTCAGCGTCTGGCCGTCGCCCGCCGCGGCGACGGTCGCCACGGTGGCGTTGGTCATCATGCTCTCGGGCTGCAGGTCCCAAGGATAGTGGCCTTCGTTGCTGCCGCGCGCCGCCTCGGGAAACACCAGCACTTCCAGTGCGTTCTGGACGCCATCGGGACCCTTGAGCGAGGCGATGCCGACGAAGCTGTTGGCCTTCACCTCCGACAGGGCGGTCGGCACGACCAGCACGGCGGCCCAGTTGTCGGCCAAATTGACCTTGACCGAGGCGCCCTCGCGCGTGGCGATGGTGGCGGTCTTGCCGTCGATGGCGGAAATGCTGCCGCGCAGACGAGTCGGTGCCGCGGTCTGGGCCGTTGCGACACCGGCCGCGACGAATGCCACGAGAGCGGCGACGCCGCCGGCAATCAAGCGAATGCGTGTCATGAACATCCTCCATCTTCAGGAGCGGAAAACGTGGCACAGCGGCCCCCGGAGGGCCCTTTACGATTGCGTGATGGCCACGCGAGGTCCGCCCTCTCGCAGGGCGGCCAATGGCCGCTCGACAAGGTTGACCTGATGCGGGCAACGCCCGATTTTTCGGCTGCACACAGGAGCGACAGCAGATGGCCGCCTCACCCGAACCCAAGGCCCTCGACTACGACGCCATCATCGTCGGCGCCGGCATTTCGGGCCTGTACCAACTCTACCGCCTGCGCGAGCTGGGGATGCGGGTGCGGGTGCTCGAGGCCGGCACCGGCGTCGGCGGCACCTGGTACTGGAACCGCTATCCGGGTGCGCGCTTCGATTCCGAAAGCTACTCCTACGGCTATTCCTTTTCACCGGAACTACTGGAGGAATGGAACTGGGCCGAGCATTTCGCCCCCCAGCCCGAGACGTTGCGCTATCTCAATTTCGTCGCCGACAAGTTCGACCTGCGCCGCGACATCCAGTTCAAGAGCCGCGTGGCAGCGGCGCATTACCGCGAGGAGACGCGAAGCTGGGACGTGACCCTGGAGGACGGCAGCCGATTCAGTACGCGCTTCCTGATTACCGCCATCGGCCCTCTCTCCGCGCCGACCATGCCTCGCATCCCGGGTGTCGAGAGCTTCAAGGGTCAGTCCTGCCACACCGCGCGCTGGCCGCACGAGCCGGTGAGCTTCGAGGGCAAGCGCGTGGCGGTGATCGGCACCGGCGCCACCGGCGTGCAGACCATCCAGGAGGTCGCCAAGACCGCCGGCCACCTCACCGTGTTCCAGCGCACGCCCAACTGGTGCGCGCCGCTGCACAACGGCAAGATCGGCGAGGAGGAGATGCGTGAGATCCGGGCCGGCTATCCGGAGATGTTCAAGCGCTGCCAGGAAACCTTCGCCTGCTTCCTACACACGCCCGACCCGCGCGGCACGTTCGAGGTGACGCCCGAGGAGCGCGAAGCGTTCTGGGAGAAGCTCTACGGCGAGAAGGGCTTCGGCATCTGGCAGGGCAACTTCCGCGACATATTGATCGACCGCAAGGCGAACGCCCTGATCAGCGACTTCGTCGCCCGCAAGATCCGCCAGCGCGTGAAGGACCAGGCGGTCGCCGACAAGTTGATCCCCAAGAACCACGGCTTCGGCACCCGCCGCGTGCCGCTCGAGACCAAATACTACGAGGTTTATAACCAGCCCAACGTAACGCTGGTCGACATCAACGAGACGCCGATCGAGCGGATCACGCCGACTGGTATCAAGACGGGGGGCATCAAGACCAGCGGCGCCGAGTATGAATTCGACATCATCATCTATGCCACGGGCTTCGACGCCATCACCGGCAGTTTCGACCGTATCGACATCAGGGGTGCCGGCGGGCTCAAGCTCAAGGACAAGTGGCAGGGCGGACCGAAGACCTACCTCGGTGTCCAGGTCGAGGGCTTTCCCAACATGATGATGCTGATGGGCCCACATACGGCGCTGGGCAACATCCCGCGCAGCATCGAATACAACGTCGAATGGGTGACGGGCCTGATCCGTCACATGCGCGAGCATGGCCTGACGTGCGTCGAGGCCCGGCCCGAGGGTGTGAAATCCTGGACCGACCACGTCAAAGCTCTGGGCGTGGGCCTGCTGTCCAACGAAGTCGATTCATGGATGACCGGAATCAACCGCAACGTCGACGGCAAGCAGGTCCGCACGGTCGCGCGCTACAGCGGCAGCGCGCCTGCCTACCGCGAACGCTGCGACGCGGTGACGGCCAGCGGATACCAGGAACTCAGGCTGGCGTAGCAGCCGTCGCCTGCTCGACCTCTCCGAGATTCGTGTTGTAGGTCGTGGCGCCGCAGGGGGCCGACCTATCGTCGGAAAGGACGTTGGCGCATCCCCTGGTGTCGCAGCCCTTCCCATCCGGCGTGAACCAGGCGCCCTCCTTGATCGAGACCACGCCCGGCGCGA
>JAUXST010000649.1 GCA_030679805.1 Reyranella sp.
TGCCACTGGACGTCTCCGGCGCTTCGTTGCAGAAAAGGCGCGCTACTCCCACGCTATTCCCTAAGGGGGGAAATCAAATCATGGCCGCTGCGCGGATCAAAGGTGTTCTTTCGCCCGTCGTCACACCCTTCAAGCGCGATCTGTCGCCCGATGTCGGCCGATTCATCGCCCACTGCAAGTGGCTGCTCAGCCAGGACTGTGGGCTTGCCGTGTTCGGCACCAATTCCGAGGCCAACTCGATGTCGGCCGACGAGCGCATGGGCCTGCTCGAAGCCGCCGTCGCGGCCGGCGTGCCGACGGCGCGCATGATGCCCGGCACCGGCGCCTGCTCGATCAACGAGGCCGCCAAGGTGAGCGCGCATGCAACTAAGCTCGGCGTGTCCGGCGTGCTGATGCTGCCGCCCTTCTATTACAAGGGCGTTCCGGAGGAGGGGCTGTTCCGCTTCTTCTCGGAGGTGGTGCAGCGCGTCGGCGATGACCGCCTGCGGGTTTATCTCTATCACATCCCGCCGGTGTCGGCGGTGGCGATCACCCACAAGCTGGTCGAGCGGCTGATGAAGGCCTATCCGCAGCAGATTGCCGGCATGAAGGATTCGTCCGACGACTGGCCGCACACCAAGAGCATGATCGACGCCTACGCCAAGGACGGCTTCGACGTATTTTCCGGCAACGAGAAACCCTTGATCGAGAACATCAAGTCGGGCGGCGTGGGCTGCATCAGCGCCACCGCCAACATCAACCCGGGCAAGATCGCGGAGACCTACAGGAAGTACGCGACGCCCGAAGGCGAGAAGCTGCAGGCCTGGATCAACGAGGTCCGGGGCGTCATGCAGGGCTACGTGATGATCCCCGGCCTCAAGTACTGCATCGCGCACTACGGTGCCGACCCTGCCTGGGGCCCGGTCCGTCCGCCGCTGGTCGAGATCGACGAGAAGGCCGGCAAGGACATGATCGCCAAGCTCGATGCGCTGGGCTTCACCATGCCCGGTCTCAAGCAGGCGATGGCCGTCGCGGCGGAGTAGGTGGGACTCGCGCGAGGCGCCATCGTCTTCCTGACTGGTCTGGTTCGGGAGAGAATGTGCAGGGGGCACGCGCCACCGCCGGTTGTAGTTTTTCCTTGAACGCCGTTTGGCGCGCTCTTAGTCTCCGCCCAACAAAAATCGATAAGCACTTTGGGGGAGACGATGAGGCGAGTGCCTTTCTTTCGAATCGGGATGGCGATGAGTGTCATTGCCCTTCTCGGCGGATGTGCCGATGGGTGGGCAACGACCCAGGTATCTCCCCAAGCCGCTGCCGCTGGCAGGCAGGCAACGCCGGTCGACCAGATCCAGGTCATCGAGGGTGATGTCACCGACCGCCCGTACAAGTCGCTGGGTGACGTGTCGGCGACGGTCAACAAGGTCACGCTTTTCAACGCCGACCCCACGCGTGAAATGGTCGACAAGAGGTTGAAGGTCGAGGCCGCCAAACTGGGTGCCGACGCGGTGATTCAGGTCCGCTACGGGACGGTCGGCATATCCGCATTGAGCTGGGGGTCACTGGATGGCAAGGGGCGCGCAATTGCTTACGACAAGCCGTAAGGCCGCGATACTCGCGGTCGCGCTTACGGTCGCGGCGTGCGCGCGCAATTCACCGCCGCTTCCGCCGGATCTCGGACACTTGCCGCCTGCGCAGCGGCTGTTGCAAGGCGACGCCGAGAGCCCGGAAGCCAAGCTGGGCTGCCCGGAACTGAAGGAAGAGAGCGAGCGCATTCGCATGGCGGCGAGCCAGAATGAAGCGACGATTGCCGGCAACCGCAGCCATAATCAGACCGTCAGTTATGTCGGCGGTGCGCTGTTTGCCCCGCTATTGCTCGCTGCTCGCAACGATGACGACGCGAAGAAGAACCTCGACGAGTTGCAGACGAAGAAGGATCGGGTCGACCGATTGTTGCAGGCGAAGGGCTGTTGAGTTGCGAGCAATTGACAACACCTCGTTCTTGCCGTTATAAAATTCACATGTGCACGACCCTGTCCCAGAACGCTTGGTATTTTACGCCCCTTACATAGGCGGCGCGAAGGGTCATGACTCAACGAAGCCGCCGCATCCCGGCGGCTTCTGTGTTTTTGGAATAGGCCTCCGGGCCGCGGCGGGACCGCAAACCGGAGGACGACGATGTCGATCATGGAAGCAGAACTGGAACCGGCGCCGTTGCCGCTGGCCATTCGCGTGCGGCTGGCTGGCCCGCGCGATTGCGAAGCGTTGTGCGAGTTGCTGGACGATGCGGCGCATGCCCGCGAACAGGTGCTGGCATGGCTCGAGACGCCGGGCACGACGTTGCTGGTCGCGCAAAGCGAGGTGGGTGTGCTGGGCGTCGCCGTGCTGATCACGCGCCTCGTGCCGATGCCGGGTGCGGGGGCACACAAGGTGGTCGAGGTCGACAACCTTGTGGTCCGCGCCGACCTGCGTGGCCGCCGCATCGGGCGCCGGCTGCTCGCCGCTGCCGTCGAATGGTCGCGCCAGCGCCGCGCCGTCCAGGTCGAGGCGATCGTGGGCGACATCAACCGCGATGCCCGGCGCTTCTACGAGAACTTCGGCTTCCTGGCCTCGAACGACCGCCTTGTGTTGGCGGCGTAGCGCTGGAGGCAGAGATGTCGATTGGCGTGCGTCCGGCGACGCTGGGCGACTATGCGGCGCTCGTTGCCCTGTTCGGTGAGCTGGACGATTTCCACCGCCTGAAGCGGCCGGACTTCTTCCGCCCCTTCGAGGGGCCGGCGCGGAGCTGGGCCCAGGTCGGCCAGTGGCTGGCAGGGCCGGGGACGACCGTGCTGGCGGCCGAGGGCGAGGCGGGTGTCGTCGGCCTCGCCGTGCTGCTGGCGCGACCGCCGGCGGCTTTTGCCGGCGCCGTTCCGCGCAAGGTGATCGAGCTCGACAACCTCGTGGTCCGCGCCGATTGGCGGGGCCGGGAGGTCGGAAAGTGCCTTCTTGCCGCCATGATGGACTGGTCACGCGAGCAGGGGGCTACCCATGTCGAAGTGGCCGTGCACGCCTTTAACCGCGATGTGCGGCGGTTTTACGAGCGTTTCGGCTTTTCTGCGTCCATCGAGCGGCTTGTCCTGGCGGCGTGAGCAATCGCTTCGCACGGCGCGCGATGTGCTATGATGCTTTCCTTGCACATCCCCGTGCCGGACAAATGTGCAGGAGTGACCCGTGGCAAAGCATAGCGCGAAGCAGCAGACGGTCGTCGCCAAGGGACCAGCTCCCTTGAAGCAGACGATGGCCAAGCCGATCGCGGGCTACACGGACCCGAACGATCTCCGCACGTTGATGACGAACGCCAAGAGGCTCGGGCGCGACGACATCTGGCGCGAAGCGTTTCAGCGCCTGTGCTCGCTCGAAGGCGCGGACCAGACCGAGCCGCTGCACCGCGAATTCTACCAGACGCTGGCGGCGTACGAGCATCTGCTGAGCCAGAAAAACGGCCGCGCCACCCGGGCCAGCCGGACGCGCCTCAAGCTCAAGAGCAAGGGCGTCGTGCAGTGCCTGGAAGACTGGGTCACCAGCAAGACGCCGACCGAAGGCTATGAGCTGCTGATGGCGAACGGCATGGCCGAGATGACGGGCGAGCGACTGGTGCTCAAATATCCGGAGCAGTTCTCGGCCGACGCGATTGCCGCCGCCAAGGCGCGGCTGGCGACCGCCGAACCGGCCGCCGAATAGCACGCGCTCGTTGCCTGGCGGCGTCGCCGGTGGTCTGATCTCCGACGGGAGGAGACCGCCATGGACGTCGCATTCACGGTCAACGGCGAGGCACGGCGCGTCGACGCGGCCGAGTCCACGTCGCTCTTGGAGGCGCTACGCAACCATCTCGGGCTGATGGGCACGCGCTATGGCTGCGGCCAGGAGCAGTGTGGCTGCTGCATGGTGCTGGTCGACGGCCAGCCTGCGTACGCCTGCACGCGGGAACTGGGTACGGTGGCGGACCGCCAGGTGATGACAGTCGAGGGGCTCGGGACGCCGGCCAAGCTACATCCGCTGCAACGCGCTTTCCTCGACGAACAGGCCGGCCAATGCGGCTATTGCCTGTCTGGCATACTGATCTCGGCCAAGGCGCTACTTGACCGCAACCCCAACCCCAGTCGTGCCGATGTCATAGCGGCGCTGGACAAGCATCTCTGCCGCTGCGGCGCGCATCAGCGCATCCTGCGTGCCGTCGAACGCGCCGCCGCAGCGCTTCGTGCCCAGGAAACTATGACGGGGAGGCCGGCATGAGCGCGCCCGTTCTTCCTACTAGCCTGATCGAGAACCCGCGGCTTGATCGCTGGATAAAATTCCAAGCTGACCGCACGGTGCGCATCGCCACCGGCAAGGTCGAGATGGGCCAGGGCATCGTCACCGCCATCGGCCAGATCGCGGCCGAAGAGCTTGACGTGCCGCTCCATCGCGTCGCTGTGCTGTCCGGCAACACCGCCCATGGTCCCGACGAACTCTACACGACCTCGTCGCTGTCGGTCGACGTGTCCGGCGGCTCGGTGCGGCTGGTCTGCGCCGAGGTGCGGGCCAAGGCACTCGAACGTGCGGCGCTCAGGCTCAATTGCAGCCGCGACGAACTCACGGTCGTCGATGGCCGCTTCCTGCAGAATGGCGCGGCGACCGGCCAGGACTACTGGACGGTCGCGGCCGAGATCGACCTCACCCAGAACGTCACCGGCGCGACGCCGCCCAAGCCGGTCGCATCCTACAAGGTGGTCGGGCAAAGCATCCCGCGCGTCGACCTGCCGGCGAAGATGAGCGGGGCCGCTTTCGTCCACGACGTCTTGCCGGCCGATGTCCTGCACGCCCGCACCCTGCGCCAGCCCAACCGCGGCGCCACCCTGGCTTCGCTCGACGAAGCCGCCATCCGCCGCGCGGCAAAGGGCGAGCTGCAGGTCGTCCGCGAGGCCAACTTCGTGGCCTTCGTCAGCCCGGTCGAATCGGTGGCCCAGGCCGCCGCTCTGGCAGCGCCACTGCATGCGAAATGGGACAATTTGCGGCGCCTGATCCCGGAGCAGCAGGAAGCCGCTTGGCTGAAGGGCCAACCCAGCGACGACCGGCACATCGGCGCGCCACCGCCCTCAAAGGAGACAGGGGCAACGCCGAGCAAGAACCTCGTGCAGGCGACCTTCTCGCGGCCCTACATCGCCCACGCCTCCATGGCGCCGTCCTGCGCCCTGGCCGAGTTCCGCGACGGCCATCTCACCGTTCGCTCGCATGGCCAGGGCATGCATCCGCTGCGTCAGAATCTGGCGGCGGCTCTCGGCCTGCCGATCGAGGCCATCACCTGCCAGCATCTGCACGGCGCCGGCTGCTACGGCCACAACGGTGCCGACGATGCCGCGCTCGACGCCGCGCTGATCGCGCTGCGCATTCCCGGCCGCTGCATCCGTCTGCAATGGCGCCGTGAAGAAGAGTTCGGCTTCGAGCCGGTCGGGCCTGCGATGCTGGTGACACTCCATGTCGAATTAGACGCGCGCGGCCGGCCGACCGACTGGACGACGGAAGTCTGGAGCCCGACCCATGTCCAGCGCCCGGGCAACGGCACCGGCTACCTGCTCGCCGCGGAAGCCATGGCGACGCCGCCGCCCGAGGTGGCGCCGTTCGATCCGACGGAGCAGCGCGGCGGCGGCGGCACGCGCAACGCGCTGCCGATCTACGACGTGCCGGCGCACCGCATCGTCCATCACCTGGTGCTGCGCCCGCCCGTTCGGACCTCGGCGTTGCGTGGCCTCGGCGCGCTGCCCAACGTCTTTGCCATCGAGTCGCTGATCGACGATCTGGCGGCGCGTATCGGCGAGGACCCGGTGGCCTATCGTCTGTCGATCCTGTCCGAGGCACGGGCCCGGCGTCTGGTCGAACTGGTGGCCGAGCGTGCCGATTGGAAGAGCCGTGGACCGGCGGGCACCGGCAAGGGCTTCGGCATCGGCTTCGCCCGCTACAAGAACCGCGCGGCCTACGCCGCCGTGGTCGCGGCCGTCACCGTGCAGGAGACCGTCAAGGTCGATCGCATCTGGTGCGTCGCCGATGCCGGCCTGGTGGTCAATCCCGACGGCGCGCGCAACCAGCTCGAGGGCGGCATCGTCCAGGCCGTGAGCTGGACCTTGAAGGAGCAGGTGCGCCTGGACGAGCAGGGCATCGCCTCGCGCGATTGGGAGAGCTACCCGATCCTGCGTTTCAGCGAGGTTCCCGACATGCAGGTGGAGTTCGTCGACCCCGCCGGCAATGCCGCGCTCGGCGTCGGCGAATGCACGGTGGGACCAACGGCGGCCGCCATCGGCAACGCCGTCAACCACGCGCTGGGCGTCCGCATCCACGACATGCCGCTCACCCGCGAACGCATCATGGCGGCGCTGCTCAAGGCGTAGGGTGGCTGGAGAACCCCTGACGACGGCGCCTCGCGTGGGCTTCCACCCGCTATGCGAGAGCGGGACGCTGGTCTGCTCTCCCTTGTGATTTTCGCATGCACGGGACCGCGGCGAGGGTGGTAGCCTGAACCAAATTCCCGGGAGGAATCGATGGCCTACGATCTCGTGATCAAGAACGGCACCGTGGTCGATGGCACCGGCAGGAAGCGCTACCAGGCCGATGTCGCGATTGCCGACGGCAAGGTGGCCGAAATCGGCAAGGTGACGGAAGGCGCCAAACGCACCATCGACGCCCACGGGCTGGTCGTGGCGCCGGGCTTCGTCGATCCGCACACTCACTATGACGCGCAGATCTGCTGGGACGGCGCGGTCACGCCCTCGTCGTGGCATGGCGTCACTTCCGTGGTGATGGGCAACTGCGGCGTCGGCATCGCGCCCTGCAAGCCCGAGACGCGCGAGATCGCCATGAAGGATCTCGTCAATGTCGAGGGCATTCCGTTCGACGTGCTGAACAAGGGTATCACCTGGGACTGGGAGACCTTCCCGGAATTCATGGACGCCGCGGCCGCCCGCAAGCCCTCACTCAATCTCGCCTTCATCGCGCCGCTCACGCCATTCCGCCACTACGTGATGGGCGAGGCTTCGATGGAGCGCGCCGCGACAGCGGAAGAGACGGCGAAGATCGCGTCGCTCATCGGCGAGGCCGTGGACGCGGGCGCGCTGGGTTTTTCCTCGACGACGCTCAACCAGCACATGGGCTTCGAGGGCAAGCCGCTCGCCTGCCGCAACGCCAGCCGGGAGGAGATGAAGGCCTACGCCAACCAGCTCAAGAAGCGGGGCAAGGGCGCGATCGAGATCGCGCTCACCCGCCAGGTTGGCGTGCTGGAGCAGGACCAGTGCGAGCTGCTCGACTTCCTGCTCGAGGAAAGCGGCCGGCCGGTGACCTTCATCGCGCTGTTCGACCGCGACGACATTCCCGAGGCGGTGCGCGACACGCTGCGCCGCGCCGCGCCGCAAATCGCCAAGGGCGCCAGGCCGCAGACCTCGCCGCTGCCGCTCACACGCGAATGCAACATGGACAATCCCTTCGCCTTCGCGGCCTTCCCGTCGTGGAAGCGGGTGTTCGCCGACACTTCGAAGGAAGCGCAGAAGAAGGTCTATGCCGATCCCGCCTTCCGCAACCAGTTCCGTGAGGATCTCAAGAATCCGACGGGGTTCAGTGACTGGCGCCGCGTGGTGGTGCACGACGTGCGCAATCCGGCGTTGAAATCCCTCGAGCGCAAGTCGATCGCCCAGATCGGCGAGTTGCAGGGCAAGGACGGCGTCGATGCCTTCCTCGACACGGTGCTGGCCGACGATCTCGACGTCGAGCTCACCATCTCCTCGTGGAACACGCGCGATGACCGCATGCGCGAACTCCTGAACAATCCCGCCATCCTGATGGCGCTGGGCGACGGCGGCGCGCATGTCGACATGCTGTGCGACGCGGGTTACCCGACCTATCTGCTCGGCACCTGGGTGCGCGAGAAGGAAGCGATCACCCTGGAAGAGGGCGTGCGCAAGCTCACCTCCGATCCTGCCGATCTGTTCGGCCTGAAAGACCGTGGCCGCCTCGCCAAGGGCGTTCCGGCCGATGTGGCGATCTTCGATCCCGCGGCGATCGGCTCGTCCAATCACGGCGAGCGTCGCCACGACCTGCCCGGCGGTGCCAAGCGCATCGTGATGCCGTCGCGCGGCGTCGAATACACTGTGGTGAACGGCGCGATCACCTGGGAGCAGGGACGGCTGACGGAGGCGAAAGCGGGGAAGGTATTGAGGGGCTAGACTCCCCGGGGCTGTTAAGGTCCTGGAGAACCTTGCATACCCCTGCGCTGGGAAATCCCTCATTCGGAGAAGCTCGTGGACGTCGTGGCCGAAGGGCGGGTCACGTTGAAAGAAGTGGAGGCTCATTTCGACGCGATCATGGTCGCGGACGCGATGCCTCATGCCTTATGCCAAGCTGTTCGACGCGACCCACGCGCCGGATGTCTGCGCGCAGTTCGAGAAGCAAAGCGCGCCGGGCGCCAGTATGCCCTAGGCTCCGCTCGAGGACGGGCTTGCGCGCGTCGCCTCGAATTCATATCCCAGACCAAGCATCCGGCCTCAACCTTGCGGTCGGGTGCGATATTCCCGGTCGAGCCGCCGTCCCCTTATCCTGAGAGCGATGATCCGATGACTCCCGCCCTTCTCGACCGGCCCCCCGCCGATATGCACGCCCGCGCGGCGCGCAGACGCCACGCCCGGCCGCTGCTGGCTGCCCTCGCCCTGGCGTTAGTGCCCGCTCTCGTGCCTGTCCTGCCGGCCTTGGCCCAGACCAAGCCGGCGGAGAACGCGCCACCGGTCGTGCTGGTGCAGGCAGCCGAGCTGCGGTCGCTGGCGCCGCAGTCGGAGTATGTCGGCCGGGTCGCGGTGTTCGACAAGGTCGAGCTGCGCGCACGCGTGAAAGGGACGCTCGGCAAGCGCGAATTCACGGACGGCAGCAAGGTGACGGAAGGCCAGCTCCTGTTCACCATCGAGCCGGCCCCCTACCGGATCGCCGTCGACCAGAAGCGGGCGCTGCGTGACGGCGCCCGCGCGTCGCTGATCAATGCCGAGGCGCAGCTCAAGCGGACGGCCGAGCTGCTGCGCACGAGCAACGCCTCGCAGGTGGTCTACGACCAGCGGCTGAGCGAGCAGCTCCAGGCCAAGGCGACACTCGACGATGCCGAGGCTCAGCTCGAGGATGCCGAGCTCCAGCTCTCCTATACGAAGATCGCCGCGCCGATCGCCGGCCTGATCGGCCGCGCCACGGTCTCGCCCGGCAACATCGTGGGCCCCGACTCGGGCATCCTCGCCACCATCGTGAACGAGCGGCAGATCCGGGTGCTGTTCTCGGTGTCGCAGGCGGAGCTGCTGAACGTGCGTCGCGACCTGCGCGCCGGCGAACCTCTGGCCGTCCGGCTCCGCCTCGCCGACGGCAGGCTCTACGCCGAGAAGGGCAAGGTCGACTTCATCGACGTCGCGGTCGACCCCAACACCGACGGCCAGATGGCGCGCGCGGTGTTCGACAATGCCGACGAGCTGCTGACCGACGGCCAGACGGTGAGGGTGATCGTCGAGGGCAACGCGCCCGCCAAGGCGGTGGTGGCGCCCCAGCCCGCCCTCGCCATCGACCAGACCGGCCCCTATGTCTACGTCGTCGACAGCAAGGGCATCGTCGAGCAGCGCCGCATCACCATCGACTTCGTGCGCGACGGCATGATCGCCGTGGCGAGCGGCCTCAAGGAAGGCGACAGGGTCATCGTCCAGGGCCAGCAGCGAGTGCGAGCCGGCATGGCGGTCGAGGCCCAGCCGGCGCCGGCCGCCGCCGGCCAGCGGAAGCGCTGATTCCATGGGCATCGCCTCTGTCTTTATTCGCCGTCCTCGGCTCGCCTTCGTCGTCTCCGCGATCATGGTCATCGCGGGCGTGCTGGCGCTGGGCAGCCTACCGGTCGCGCAGTTCCCCAACATCGTGCCGCCGGAAGTCACCGTCACGACCAGCTATGCCGGCGCCTCGGCCGAGGTGGTCGAGGAGAGCGTTGCGCAGATCATCGAGCGCAACGTCAACGGTGTCGAGAACATGATCTCGATGAAGTCCACTTCGGGCAGCGACGGCAGCTACAGCCTCAGCGTCTATTTCAAGGTGGGCTCGAACCCGCAGGACCACACGGTCAACGTCAACAACCGCGTCAACCGGGCGATGCCGCAGCTCCCCGACGAGGTGCAGCGCAACGGCGTGCTGGTGAAGAAGCAGTCCTCGGCGCTGCTGCAGGTGGTCGCGGTCTATTCCCCCAAGGGCAGCCGAGATGCGCTGTTCCTGTCGAACTTCGCCACCATCAACGTGCTCGACACCATGCAGCGCGTGCCGGGCGTGGGCTCGGCCGGCCTGTTCGGCGGGCTCGACTACGCCATGCGCGTGTGGCTCGACCTCGACCGCATGTCGAGCCTCGGCATCACGGCGCAGGACGTGGTGAAGGCGATCGAGGCCAAGAACATGCAGGCGGCGGTGGGCCGCGTCGGCGCGGCGCCGCTGCTCGACGGCGTCGACTTCCAGCTCAATATCACGGCCAAGGGCCGCCTTACCTCGGCCGAGGAGTTCGGCAACATCAGCGTGCGCACGACGCCGGACGGCGCGCTGCTGCGCATCCGCGACGTGGGCCGGGTCGAGCTGGGCTCGGCCAACGCCGACGTCACCACGCGCTACAACGGCAAGCCGGCGGCGGGCATCCAGATCTACCAGCTCGCCGGCGCCAACGCGCTCGCCACCGCCGAGGGCGTGCGCAAGGTGCTGAAGGAGATAGAGGACCGGCTGCCGGACGACGTGGCGTTCGACGTGATGTACGACACCACGGTGTTTGTCGAGGCGACGATCCAGAGCGTGGTGAAGACGCTGATCGAGGCTTTCGTGCTGGTGGCCATCGTGGTCTTCCTCTTCCTGGGCAGCCTGCGCGCGACGTTGATCCCCATCATCGCCGTGCCGGTGGCGCTGGTCGGCACCTTCGCGGTCATGCAGGTCCTGGGCTTCTCGCTCAACACCGTGTCGCTGCTGGCGCTGGTGCTCGCGATCGGCATCGTCGTTGACGATGCCATCGTCGTGGTCGAGGCGGTGGAGCACATCCTGGAGAAGGAACCCGGCCTGTCGCCGGCCGAGGCCACCGAGAAGGCGATGGCCGAGGTCACGGCGCCGATCGTGGCAATCACGCTGGTGCTGCTGTCGGTGTTCGTGCCGACGGCCTTCATGCCGGGCATCGCCGGCAAGCTCTACCAGCAGTTCGCCGTCACGATCTCGGTCGCCATGGTGATCTCGGCGATCAACGCGCTGTCGCTCTCGCCGGCGCTGTGCGCGCTGCTGCTCACCCACCGGGGTGCGTCGCGCGGCGTGATGGCCCGGCTGCAGCGCGGCATCGACGCCACGCGCAACGGCTACCTGCGGCTTGCGGGGCCGCTGATCCGCCGCAGCGCGCTCGCGGTCGGGCTGGTGCTGCTGTTCGCCCTCGCCACCGGCGGGCTGGCGCGCCTCGTGCCGACGGGCTTTCTGCCTGAGGAGGACCAGTCGTCCTTCATGGCCGAGATCCAGCTGCCCGACGCCGCCTCGACCAGCCGCACGCTGGAGGCGGTGATGCAGGTCGAGGGCATGCTGGCGGGTCAGCCATGGCTGCAGAACTTCTTCACGGTGAGCGGCAACAGCTTGCTCGACGGACTCAACCTGCCCAACCGGGCGATGATGATCGTCTCGCTGAAGCCCTACGCCGACCGCCGCCAGCACGACATGTCCGCCTTCGCCGTGCTGGAGCGGCTCAACAAGGCGTTCCAGCGCGTCGCCGTTGCCAACATCTATGCCTTCAACCCGCCACCGATCGCCGGCCTCGGCAACTCGTCGGGCTTCGAGTTCGAGATCCAGAGCCTTACCGGCGCGCGGCCGGAGGAAATCGTCGCGGTGGCGCGCGGCGTGCTGAACGCGGCGCAGGGCGCGCCGGAACTGGCCGGGGTGTTCACGACCTACAGTGCCTCGACGCCGCAGATCCGGCTCGAGCTCGACCGCGACCGCGCCGAGACGCTGGGCGTCGAGATCCCCGACATCTTCTCGGCCCTTCAGACGGCAATGGGCAGCCGCAACGTCAACAACTTCAACATGTTCGGCCGCACCTGGACGGTGCGGGTGCAGGCCGACGCCTTCGACCGCCGCACCATCGAGGACGTCAACCGCGTGCGTGTGCGCTCATCGAGCGGCAAGCTCGTGCCGCTGCAGGCTGTGGCCATGCTCGAACTCACCACGGCGCCCGCCACCATAGTACGCTACAACAACCTGCGCTCTGTCACGCTGAACGGCGCGCCGGCGCCGGGCTATTCGTCGGGCGAGGCGATTACGGCGATGGAGCGTGTAGCGCGCGCCAACCTGCCGCCGGGCTACGCCTTCCAGTGGGCCGGCACGGCGCAGCAGGAGAAGGAAGCCGGCAGCCAGACGGGCTTCGTCCTGGCCCTCGCCGTCCTGTTCGCCTACCTGTTCCTGGTCGGGCTGTACGAGAGCCTGGCGCTGCCGGTCGCGGCCCTGCTGTCGGTGATCGTCGGGCTGTTCGGCGCGCTGGCGGCACTCTGGGTTACCGGCCTCGCCAACAACGTCTATGCTCAGATCGGCATCGTCGTGCTGATCGCGCTCGCAGCCAAGAACGCCATTCTGGTGATCGAGGTGGCCATGCAGGAGCGTACCAAAGGCAGCGACGCTGTGACGGCGGCGACGCAGGCCGCCGGGCAGCGATTCCGGGCCGTGATGATGACCTCTTTCGCCTTCATCCTCGGCCTCGTGCCTCTGGTAGTCGCCTCGGGGGCCGGCGCGGCGACGCAGCGCGCCGTCGGCACTGCCGTGTTCGGCGGCATGCTGGCGGCCTCCTGCCTCGGCATCTTCGTCATCCCCGGCCTCTACGTCGCCTTCGAGAAGCTGCGACAGAACGCCAAGCGACTGTCGCGGCGCCCGGCCCGGCCGGTGCAGGCCGGCCGTCCCTGACAGGAGCTGACGCACCTGGCGATTTTCCGGACCTTCGCCGGGGCATCGACCTGCATCAAGGGCCGCGTCCGGGCGCCGTGATTCCTTGATCAAAGCAACAAACGGGTCGCCTTCTCTTGAACCACGAGCACCGCCGCGCGCGGCAAGCGCCAAGCGCTGATCATCAATCCTGCTGCCTACTCCTTCAACCGGTGGCCCTGTTCGATGTGCTGAAGATCTTCGAGGATCCGATCGCCGAACTCCACATTTCCCACTTCCATGCACGTGACGAACTGCACTGTCATTCCTAGCTTTCGGCGGCGCTGATCGCGGCGGGTCCGCATGGGGCCGGCGCAGGAAAATCGCCGCGTTCGTGATGACGGGTGGCGGAGCAGGCCGCCGCGTGCGAGGTTTTTGGCATCAGTAGAGCCCTGGAAACGGAGATACCGTGCAGACCACCCCGCTTTCGAACGACATCAAGCAGACCCTGTCCAAGGTGACGACTGCCAGCATCACCACGATCCTGCTGAAGAAGGGGCTGCGCAATGTCTGGCTGCGTGGCACGCGGCCGATCAAGCCGGGCCAGGGCAGGTTGGTGGGGCGGGCCTTCACGCTCCGCTTCGTGCCGGCGCGCGAGGATCTGGCGACGCCGGCCAGCTGGTCGTCTCCGATCTCGACCCGCAGCGCCATCGAGGCGATGCCTGAAGGCGCGATCGTGGTGGCCGATTCCATGGGCACCACCGACGCCGGCATCTTCGGCGACATCCTGTGCGCGCGCATGGCCCGGAAGAAGGTGGCGGGCCTGGTCACCGACGGCGTGATGCGCGACATGGCGGGAGTCATCGGCACCGGGCTGCCCGTGTGGTGCCAGGGCGCCGCGGCGCCGCCGTCGGTCGCCGGCCTCACCTTCGTGAGCTGGCAGGAGCCGATCGGCTGCGGCGGCGTCGCTGTGTTTCCCAACGACGTGATCGTGGTCGACGAGGATGGCGCGGTCCTCATTCCCCAGGCGCTGGTCGAGGCGGTCGCCCAGGAAGGCCAGGAGCAGGAACGGCTCGAAGGCTGGATCATGTCGGAAGTGGAACGCGGCGTGCCGCTGCCCGGCCTCTATCCGCCCAACGACGAAGCCAAGGCGCGCTATGCGAGCTTTATAAAGAAGTAGGGTTAGCTCCATGAAACTCGGCCTCTACATGGCGACGCAGTGGCGTCAGGGTGCAGACCTCGGGCCCGAACTCGCCAACCTGATCGAGCAGACGCGCACCGCCAAGGCGAGCGGGCTCGCCTCGCTCATGGTCGGGCAGCATTTCGTCTCGAGCCCGCTGCAGATGTTCCAGGCCATGCCGCTGCTGGCGCGGCTCGCCGCCGAAGCCGACGGCATGATGCTGGGGCCGGGATTGCTGCTCCTGCCGCTGCTCAATCCCGTCATCGTGGCCGAGGAAACCGCGACGCTTGACTGGCTGACCGGCGGCAACGCCATCATCGGTCTCGGCCTCGGCTATCGCCAGGAGGAGTTCGATTCCATCGGCGTGCCCTTCAAGGAGCGCGTGCCGCGCTTCGTCGAGGGTGTCGAGGTGATCCGCAAGCTGTGGCGTGGCGACGTCGTCGAACATCGCGGTCGCTTCCATACGCTGAGCGGGGTGCAGGCGAGCCTGGCGCCCAAACGTCCCGGCGGTCCGCCGATCTGGATGGCGGGTGACGTCGAGGCCGCGGTCAAGCGCGCGGCCAAGCTCGCCGACGCCTGGATGCCCTCGCCGATGGTGACGCAGGACAACGTCGGCCGGCTGGGGGCGTTGTTCCGCGAAACCCGCGCGGCGGCCGGTCTCGCACCGGCTGCCGAGTTTCCCATCATCCGCGAATGCCATGTCGGCCATGGTTCAGGTAATGCGCTGGATGAGGTGCGCGAGCCGCTGGGCTTCAAGTACGAGGCCTACGCCGCCTGGAGCGGCGATTCGGGTTTCGTACCCAAGGAGGGCATCCGCGCCGATTTCGACAAATTTGCCCAAACCCGCTTCATCATCGGCTCGGAGAGCCAGGTGGTCGACCAGATCGCCGCCTACGGCGAACGTACCGGCACCGACCATATCCTGCTGCGGGTGCAGTGGCCCGGTCTCGACCAGAAGACGGCGGTCCGCACCCTGGAGCGGCTGGGGCGCGTCGTGGAAAAACTGTGCTAGTCTGACATCAAGCCCTCCAAGAGGCCCATCGAGGAGACACGCTATGATCAACACCATGACCCTGTCGCGGCGCGCCGATGCGCTGGAAGAAAAGATGGCGCAGGAGTTCGAGTACCTCGTCATCAAGTCGCGCCTCCACATGCTGGCCGAGGCCGACATGGGCGCGCCACCCAATGC
>JAUXST010000655.1 GCA_030679805.1 Reyranella sp.
GCGCATGCTGCCGTCATGACCGCGGACCTCAGTCGCCTCGACGGCCGTCTGCGCCGCCGGCTGGTCGTGATGCGCGACGGCTACGAGAAGCGTTTCGTCGAGCTGGTAAGGGCGCTTCCATTGCCGGACGCTGTCGACCGCACCTTGTGGCGCCTGCAGCTTCTGGGTGCCCTCAACTGGACACCGACCTGGTACCGGCCGGGTAGGAAATCGCCGGCCTCCATCGCCCGCGCCCTGGTGGCGGCTCTGCGCTAGTGGGCTATAGAGAGCCGATGACTGTCGAAATCCGCTATGTCGGCCCCGGCGATGAGAGCCTGTTCGATCGCGTCGCTCCTGACGTGTTCGATCATCCGGTCGAGCGTCGCCAGCTCACCCACTATCTCGCCACGCCGGGACATCATCTCATGGTGGCCATCGTGAACGGCGAGATCGTGGGCCAGGTTGCGGCCGTCGTACACCGGCATCCCGATGGTCGGCCGACCGAACTCTACATCGACGAAGTGGCCGTGGCGCCGGCGTTCCAACGGCAGGGCATTGCCCGGAATCTCCTCGACGCCATGCTGGCGTTCGGCAAGGAGCTGGGATGCCAGGAAGCCTGGGTGGGCACCGAACCGGACAACACAGCGGCCAGGACTCTCTACGAAGCCCGGAGCGCACCGGCCGAGGCTTTCGCCATGTACGTGCTTCGGCTTTAGGCGGCGGGCCCGGCAAACAGCAGGAGATTGCCGTCGGGATCGCGCACGATGAAGGTTCGTGCGCCCCAGGGTTCCTTCTTGAGCGTTTGGTTGAAGTCGACCCCGGCCGACTTGTACTGGTCGAAGAGCCGGTGGATCTCCTCTGCGCTTTCGACCGTCATCGAAGCCGACAACAGGCTTTCCCGCTCACGAATATCGCCGACGAAGACCGGCTCGCAGACCATACGGAGGTTGAGCCGGGCCCTGTCGCGCTTGACCTGGCCAATAGAAGGCCGGTTCGCCATAGGTGAACACCACCGTGAAGCCGAGCTTCGAGGTAAAGTAGTCACATGATGCCCTGATGTCGGCGACGTAAAGTTCTGCCTCGACGTCGCTCAGCGCCGGGTTGGAAGCCGTCGGCTTGGCAGTATCCGCCATGGTTTGCACTCCTGTCTTGAGCGCCTGCCAGCTTTCGAACCCGGATTGACGCGCGACGAACTCCTGCGCGTCGCCCGGCTTGAAACTTCCCGCTAGCACCTGACGATCCGTCAAATGCTTGTAACGCGGCAGCACCGCTCTGATTGCCGCGGCGACAGGGTAGTAGCCGTCACGATGCCAGCGCAGATAGAGCTTGGCCTGCTTCCGGAGATTCTCGAGGTTCGGCATGGGCGCAACTACGGTTTCAGTGACGTAGGTGGGCATAGCCCCTTCGGCCGTCAGCCGATGCGCCCTACAGCAACAAGATAAGCATGACTCCGGTGATTATCGGCTGTCAACGCTCGCTTCTCAGGCTGGCTTCTCAGGCGAGCGCCGCCACATCAAGTGCTTTGCCGAAGCGACGGCTGCAATCGAGCGGGTCGCCATACTTGCGGTGCCGCGCGGTGTGCTGGGCGGCGGCGAGCAACAGCCGGCCGCGGTCGGGCAAGCGGTTCTTGCCGAAGTCCTCCAGCATGCAGAGGGCGATCTCCTGGTTGTGCGGGTCGTTGCCCAGCCGGCTCGCGGCCATTGCGAGCGCCCGCACCAGCGGCGCCGTGTCGTGGCCGCTCGCCAGATAGGCTTTTACCCATCCCAATGCCTTGGGGGCGTCGAGGGCGATGGTCGCGGCTTCGACTCGTGCAGCGAGCTGCCCGGCGTCGAGGTCCGAGGCGCTTGATGACATGTCGATCCGCGCTGGCAGCAAGTCACCGCTCAGCTTTTGATGCCAGGCGTTCTGGTTGAGGTAGGCGGCCGCGAGATAGAGCAGCTTTAGCCGTTGCGGATGCTGGAAGTTGTCCCAGAACCAGCCCAGCGTGTTGCAATACTCGTAGCAGTGCTGGGGCAGCGAGAAGTTGATGTCGGAATGGGTTTCCAGCACGACCTGCGCAGCGCCAAGCTGGATCGCATCGAGGATCGAGCGCGGATTCTTGCTGGCCTTCAGCAACGCCGTCAGGTGCTCGATATAGGCAGGTTCGGGTTGGCGCAGCACCGCCTCGATGAAGGCGTCGGCCTCGGCCTGCGTGAGCGGCACCTTGTTGCCGGCCAGGATGGCGCGCTCCTGCTCTGTCGTGCCGCTGTAGGGCACGGCATGCAGCTCGTGGCCTTCGAGATAGACGGTGATGGCGTTGCAGGCCACTTCGTAGAGCGAGTACCATCGCGGGCCGACGGCGATATCGAGCGCCCCGGCATAAAGTACGTCGTGCGCCATGTCCCAGCCGATGGCGTCGCCCAGCTCGACGGTGGCGCGGGCGCGGAAGGACTTGTGACCGGTCGTGTAGGAGCGGTTCTGGAAGGAGCGGTCCTGGACATCGATCAGGCCGGCGAAGACCAGTTCGGCCAGCGCCGCGCGCCGCTCGGAGGGATTGGCCATGAGGCCGAGGAAGGTGCGATAGGCCTCGACCACTTGGCCACGATGGACCTGGGTCATCCATTGGCCGAGACGATCGTGCAGCGGCCCGTCGAGTTTTAGCGGTGACTGGTCGGGCCAGTGCACCACCGGCGCCGGCGGCGGGCCGTCGGCCATCTGGAAGCCGCGCGAATAATGGCCTGGCGCCTTGGCGATCTTCTGGTTCCAGATATCGAGGCCCGTGGGGATGTACCAGATGGTCTGCGCCATCGGCAGGCCCGAGGCAGCGCCCGGAAGCATCTTCGACAGATGCAGCGTGGCGCGTGCGCTCAGCAGGCAATGGTCGTTGTTCACGAAGTTCACGAAGCCATCGTCGATACGCTCGTGATAGGGCACATGAGTGTAAGGTGCGTGGATGCGTACCGCCTCGCGCAGCATCTCCGGCAGCGGCCGTCCGGCCTTCACCAGTTGATAGTAGACTTCGCTCGCGCCCTTTTGGTCGCGCGCCAGGACGCGCTCCTCGAGAGCTGTGTAAAGCGGATCGGAACGCGTACTCGCAACGGCTGCTGAGTCAGGCGGCATGGTCGACCTCCGAAGAGATCATTAGACGCCCAGCCGCCGTGCGTTCCAAGACGGCAATTTCGCAGGAGCGGTCGCCGTCCGACCTTGAAATCCAAGACGACCAGTCATATTGACGCTACATGGCCAAGCCCACGACGCGCGAAAAGCTTCTCTCTGCCGGTTTGGAGACACTTCACAAGCGGGGCTTCAACGCGACCGGCGTGCAGGACATCACGGACGCGGCCAAGGTGCCCAAGGGTTCGTTCTACAATCACTTCGAGAGCAAGGATGCGTTGGGCGTCGAGGTGGTGGCGCGCTACGCCGCCATGGGCGCTGTCCGGCGCCAGCCGCTGGTCGATGGTGGCGGCCCGCCGCTCGTACGGCTGCGGGCTCACTTCAGAAACCTCAACCAGCTCGGGCCGGCAGCCGGTTTCCGCCGGGGCTGTCTGCTGGGCAACTTCCGCACCGACCTCTCGACGCACAGTCCTGCCATCAGGGCGGCGGTCGAGGCGGCCTTCGACGACTGGACCCGGGTGATCGCCCAGGTGATTGCCGAGGCCCAGGAAGCGGGCGACATGTCCCGGGACCTGCCGGCCGACACGCTGGCGGGCTTCCTGCTCAATGCCTGGGAGGGCGCGGTGATGCGGTCCCGGGTGGAGAAGAGCCAGGCGGCGCTCGACGCCTTCCTCGCCGTCACCTTCAACAAAATTCTCACCTGACCTAGGAAAGCTCGCTTTACGGTCGGCCTTGTGCGTCCAATCTTAAGACGACCGGTCATCTTGACCTTGAAAGGACCATCCCATGAAAATCCAGGACTCCGTCGCCCTCGTGACCGGCGCCAATCGCGGCCTCGGCCTCGCCTTTGCCAAAGCACTGCTCGCGGGCGGGGCGCGCAAGGTCTATGCTGCAACGCGCGATCCCGTCTCCGTCACGCTATCAGGCGTGCAGGCGATCCGCCTCGACGTCACGAAACCGGACGAAATCGTCGCAACGGCGAGAGATGTCCAGGACGTCACGCTCCTCGTCAACAATGCCGGCATCCTGCGCGGATCGGGCTTCCTGTCACCCGGCGGCGTCGACGCCGTGCGCGCCGAACTGGAGACCAATTTCTTCGGCCCGCTCGCCTTGACCCGCGCTTTCGCGGCCACCCTGGCGCGCAACGGCGGCGGGGCGGTCATCAACGTGTTGTCTGCGTTGAGCTGGGTGAGTTTCCCGACGTCGTCGACTTACAGTGCCTCGAAGGCCGCCGCATGGTCGCTGAGCAACGGTCTGCGCGGCGAGTTGCGCGGGCAGGGCACGCAACTTCTGGCGCTGCATGTCGGCTACATGGATACCGACATGATCCGCCACGTGACGGCACCGAAATCGGATCCCAACGACGTGGTCCGCCTGACTCTCGCCGCACTCGAATCCGGCAAGGAGGAGATCCTGGCCGACGAGGTGAGCCGGCAGGTCAAGCTCGGCCTGGCGGCGGAGCCGGGTGTCTACCTGAGTCCGCCGCGCGCTACCTAAGCCGTCCACGGCCCGAAGGGCGGCATGTCCTTGCTGGGGCGGAGAGGAAAGACGGGGGCACGCTTCTCGAAGAACGACTTGATGCCCTCCTGGGCGTCGGCGCCGGCCGCGAGATGGCCGACGCACTGTAGGTCGAGGGTGACGGCATCGAGGGGATTCTGTGCGCCCCACATGCTCCACATCAGCCGCCGGTTTACGGCGGCGGCGACGGCGGACAAGGTGCTGCTGGCGAACTTCCGGGCGAGTGCCTGCGCGGCCGGCAACAGTTCCTCCGGCGCGTGGATGGAACGCACCAGGCCGCCCCGCAGCGCCTCGTCGGCGCCGAACAGCTCGGCCGTCATGACCCATTCCTGCGCCTGCTGCATGCCGACCAGCCGCGGCAGGAACCAGCAGGAGCCGGCCTCCATCGCCATGCCGCGCCGGTTGAACACGAATCCGATCTTGGCCGAACTGGACATCATCCGGATGTCCATGGGCAGGCACATGGTGATGCCGACGCCGACCGCGGCGCCGTTGATCGCGGCCACGATCGGTTTCAGGCAATTGAAGATGGCGAGCGTGATCGAATCGCTCGCCTCGCGTTTCTGGGGCGCGGTTCCGTCGTTCCACACCTGGAAGGCGCCGCTGCCGCCCGAGATGTCGGCCCCGGCGCAGAAGGCGCGGCCGGCGCCGGTGACGACGACGGCGCGCGCCTCGTCCATGGCGTTGACGCGCGTGAAGAAGTCGATCAGCTCGCGGCTCATCGTCGTATTGAAGGCGTTGAGCTTGTCGGGGCGGTTGAGCGTCACGGTCATGATGCCGTCTGCCAGATCGGTCAGCAGGGTCTCGTATTTCATGGTCGTGGCGATCCTTTCCGATGGTTCCGCGATGCGAGGCGGAATGTCGTTGCGCGAATGCTTGGTTTGCGAAACCATCGCCGCAACTGAGGCGTACTGCAATCCCGGAGGAAGTCGATGTCCTATGTGCTCAAGACCGTCGAAGACGGCGTGATGAAGATCGTGCTCAACCGCCCCGACGCGATGAATGCACTTAACCGCGACATGATGAGTGGCTTCAACGATGCGCTTGAAGAGGCGGCGGGCGACCGCAAGATCGGTTGCGTCGTCGTGCGCGGCGCCGGCGAGAAAGCATTCTGCGCCGGTGGCGACGTCAAGTCGATGGCCGCCGGGCGCGACCAGGACAAGACCTACGAAGACAAGGTCCACGACATCCGCCACCGCATGCGCGTTTCGGAACTACTGCACGAGATGGGCAAGCCCACCATCGCCATGGTGAACGGCGTGGCGGCGGGCGCCGGCCTGTCGATCGCGCTGGCGGCCGACATGCGTTTCGTCGGCAAGAGCGCGCGCATGACGACGGCCTTCGCCAAGGTGGGCTTCTCGGGCGATTTCGGTTCGCACTTCTTCCTGCACCGGCTGGTCGGCACGTCCAAGGCGCGCGAGCTCTACTTCACCGCCGAGATCCTGAACGCCGAGCAGATCGAGAAGCTGGGCCTCGCCAATCGCGTGGTCGATGACGCCAGTCTCGAAAGCGAGACCATGACCTTCGCCAAGAAGCTTGCGGCGGGTCCGCGGGTCGCGTGGTGGCATGTGAAGAAGAACATGAAGGTGGCGGAAGAGGGCACGCTCTCCGAGGCGCTCGACAGCGAGGCGGCCCGCATGATCCGCACCGGCGAAACCGAGGATCACAAGGAAGCCGCCCGCGCCTTCGTCGAGAAGCGCGCGCCAGTCTTCAAGGGATACTGACGTCTTCAAGGGTTACTGACGACGTAACCGGGCGGCGAGGCGGCGCAGCGCGCCGGCCATGCCGTCCGGGATCGCCACGATGGTGGCGATCAGCAGCACGGCGTAGAGCAGGGCCGACAGCCCCTTGCCGAAGCCCGCCGTGAGATCGGGAAAGAACTGCAGGAACAGGCCGCCCAGGATGGCGCCAGCCAGAGATTGCATGCCGCCGATCACCAGCCCGAACAGCATCTGGACCGATAGCGCGAAGTTGTAGCCGGTGGGCCCGACGAATCCGTACTGGAAGGCTGACAGGCAACCGGCCAGCGCCACGTAGGCGCCGGCCAGACCCGACGCCGCGGCCTGCATCTGCACGACGCGGATGCCCTGTGCGGCGGCGGCAAGATCGTGGTCGCGCACCGCCGTCATCGCCCGGCCGGATCGACTGTTGATGAGGTTGGCGGCGAGCCAGATGCCCGCGGCAAGCAGGGACAGCGCCATCAGGAAGCCCCAGCGGTCGTTGCTCAGCAGGCCGCCGGGCGGCGTCGGAAAATCGAGATAGAGCCCCTGCACGCCGCCGGTCCACGGCTCGATCCAGCGCCAGCGCAGGAGCTGCGGGAAGGCGATGGCGAATGCGTAGCTCACCAGCGCCTGGGTCCACAGGCTGTGGCCGCCCGCGATCCGGCCGAGACCGTAGCCGGCGGCATAGCCTGCCAGCGGCGCGAGCAGGAGCGCCCAGTAGAGCGAGAGCGGCGTATGGACGGCCAGGATTGCAGCGGTGTAGCCGCCGATGCCGAAGAAGCCGGCCTGGGCGAAGGAGAACTGTCCGCTGACACCGCACAGGATCACCAGGCCCACGAGCGCGATTGCCCAGATCACAGCCTGGGTGAAGCGGAAAACGATGAAATCCGGGAAGCAGAATGAAAGCGCGGCCGCCGCCACGAAGCCCATGGTCCACACGGTCCGCATGGCGTTACGATAGACCTTACAACAAGCGAATGGGAGGGATCCGATGCGGCTCAGGCAGTGTGTTTTCGTCGCCAAGGACCTCGAGAGCTCGCGCGAGGAGCTGTGCGACATCCTGGGCATCGAGGTCGCCTATCGCGACCCCGGTGTCGCCAAGTGGGGGCTGGTCAACGTCGTCTGCCCGACCGGCCACGACTTCCTCGAGATCGTGACGCCGTTCCAGCAGGGCACGTCGGCTGGCCGCTACCTCGAGCGGCGCAGGGGCGATGGCGGCTACATGGTGATCCTCCAGGTTGCCGACGCGGCCGCCGAGCGCAAGCGCGTCACCGATCTCGGCGTGCGCGCGGTGGCCCAGAAGGACCTGCCCGAATACCAGTATACGCACTTCCATCCCTCGGACACGACGGGCGTCCTGCTGTCGCTCGACACGACCTTTGCACCGCCGGGCGTCGATCCGGAGCTGTGGTGGCCGCCGGCCGAGAAGGGATGGCTGAAGCACGCGCGCTCGGACGTGACCAACGGCCTGGCCGGCGTCGAGATCCAGCACGAGGATCCGGACAAGGCCGCCGCCACCTGGGCGAAAATCCTGAACCGCCCGGTAGAGGACGACATCATCCGGCTCGACGGTTCGCAAATCCGCTTCGTGCCGATCGTCGACGGACGTGGCCCCGGCGTGTCGGCCTATGACGTGAACGTCGTCGACCGCGAGCGTGTCCTGGCGGCGGCCCACAAGCGCGGCAAGCAGCACGGGCCGGCGCAGGTCGAGGTCTGCGGCTGCCGCATCAACCTGGTGTGACGGCCGTCACGCCGCAGCCAGACGCGCCCCGGGACCGCGCTGGCGCACGACGAGGACCAGAAGGACGATCAGGTTCAGCAGGTTGAACGCCATGCCGACGGCGAAGGCCGGCAGGTAGTCGCCGAATGCGTCGTAGAGGAAGCCGGCGCCCCAGCCGCCCGTCGCCATGCCGAGCAGGCCGGCGAAGAGCACCGTGGGGATGCGCCAGTTGGCCTCCTCGACCGGATAGTATTCGCGGACCGCGATCACGTAGGCGGGCAACAGCCCGGACAGGCCGACGCCGAAGGCGGCGGAGACAGTGAACAGGGCGGCCTGGTCCTTGGTCAGCAGGAAGCCGGCCAGCGCCGTTGCCTGCACGAGCGAGGCCCACAGCAGGGTCTGCAGGCCGCCGATGCGGTCAGCGACCCAGCCCCAGAATTGCCGCGCCAGGAAGGCGCAACCCAGCAGCACCGAAAGCATGGCCGCGCCATATTGCGGCGTCATGCCGAGGTCGCTGCAGAAGGCCGGCACATGATGCATCGGCACCGCCATGGGCACGCAGCAGCAGAACACGGCGGCCATGAGCAGGATCATGAGGCTGTTGCGCGACATGCCGAGAACGTCGCCGCTCGACTGCGGGCGGTCGGCTGCGCCCACCGCCGCCGCCGACTCCTCGGGCGGCGGGTGGAGGAAGACGATGGTGAGTGCCGCCACCGCGACGACCACCAGGATCGCGAACAGCCCCATCGTCCAGCGCCAGCCGAAGGAATCGACGCCGAGCTGCAGCAGGGGCGGCCATATCGCGCCCGCGACGGCCTGGCCCGAGGAGATCAGCGCCACCGCGGCGCCGCGACGGCGCTCGAACCAGCGGCTGACGTAGGTGATGAGTGGCGAGAACATGCACGCCGTGCCGAACAGTCCCATCAGGATGCCGTGGCCGGCGTATAACTCCAGCATGCCGCCCGAGGCCGAAAGCACGAGGCCCGCGGACACCATGGTCGCGCCGAACATCACGATCCGGCGCACGCCGAGCTTGCCCGCCAGCCAGCCGGCGACGATGCCACCGACCGCCGCGCCGATATAGACCATGGAGCCGGCGCCGGCGGGACCGGAGCGCGACGTCCCGAGCTCGGCCGCGATCGGCTTCATGGCGACCACCGACACCAGCGGCGCGCCGTAGCACAGCGTCAGAATGGCCAGCGCCGCCGTGGCGGTGATCCAGGCGGTGCGGCTGTCGAGCAGGGAAGGATTGGTTTTCATATTCTTTCCGCTTCCAGGGCGAGCCGCCGCACGAGATGGGTCGAGAGAATCTTGCCCAGCTCGGCATGGGCCAGCCGCCAGGACGCGAGCGCGGCTTCCAACCGGCGGGCGCCCTTTTCCGTGAGCCAGACCATGCGCTTGCGTTGATCGCTTTCGACCATGGCGATTTCGACCAGACCATCGCCCTCGAGCGTGCGCAAGGTGCGCGACAGGGTCGACTGGTCGAGCCCCATGCGCCCCGCCAGCGCGCTCAGCGTATCGTCCGGTGCCGAGGCGATCTCGGCCATCAGGCCGAACTGCGAAAAGGAGAGGCCGGCGCCGTCCATGCGCTCTTCGAGAAACTGGGTCACACGCCGCGCCGCCACGCGCAGGTTCCAGCCGGCGCAGGCCTGGAGGGCCGCGCGGGCATCCGCGCGCAGGGTCTTGGGGGATTGTGCTTTCCGGGTCATTATTCTATGTATATACATTAAATGTAGATACATGGGAAGCCCGATGACCGATTATCGCTATGGCCTGGCACGGCCCGACGACGTCGCCGGCAAAACCGGCCGGGAAATCCTGCAGGCGATCGTCGATGGT
This sequence comes from Reyranella sp., assembly GCA_030679805.1. Taxonomy (GTDB): domain Bacteria; phylum Pseudomonadota; class Alphaproteobacteria; order Reyranellales; family Reyranellaceae; genus Reyranella. The sequence goes on from JAUXST010000655.1 coordinate 9,871, forward strand.
AGCCTGCCTCAGGCGCCGATCTCCGAGACCATGAGCTTCTGGATCGTCGCGGTGGGCGACGGCTTTGCTGCCTTCGAGGGCGAACCCGGCCGGCATCTGCTCAATCCCATGGGCGGGGTGCACGGCGGCTGGGCGCTGACCCTGATCGACAGCGTCGCAGGCTGCGCCGGGCACTCGCTGCTGCCGGCCGGCGCGGGTTACACCACGATCGAGACCAAGGCCAATTTTTCCCGGCCGATCACCCGCGACACCGGGCGTGTGCGCGCCGAGGGCCGCGCGGTGGCGCAAGGCCGGCAGATCATCTCGGCGGAGGCGCGTGTTCTTGCGGCCGATGGTAAGGTGCTGGCGCACGGCACGTCGACCCTCCTCGTGCTGAACGGAGCGCGCTGACATGCCCGATTTTGAACTGCCCGATGGCCGCAAGCTTGCCTACCGCGAGGAGGGCAGTGGGACACCGTTGGTCCTGGTCCATGGCTCGCCCGGCGAGGGCAGTTCCTGGCGCCGCGTCGTGCCCCATCTCAAGGAGCGCTTCCGCACGATCTGCCTGGATCTGCCGGGCTACGGCAGCTCCGATCCCCTGGTGTCCGAGGAGCCGACCGGGCGGATGGACGCCATGGGCGCCGCCGTCGCGCGGCTGGTTGAATCGCTGGAGGGGCCGGTGCGTCTGGCCGGTCATTCGTACGGCGGCAACATCACGTTGCAGGCGGCCCTCCAGCTACAGGCCCGATCGATCGATCGGATCGTGCTGTTCGAACCGGTCTATTTCCACGCTCTGCAGCTCGTTGACGATCATGCCGCGCTGGAGCCGGCAGCCGTCCATTTCGAGGACTACGCGCGGCGCGTCACGGCGGGCGAGCCGGATGCCGTACGGCTGATGATCGATTACTGGTTTGGCCAAGGGGCCTTCGCCCGGATGCCGGCCCCGGTGCGCGCCTACCTCAGCATCTTCGCGACGCTCAATGCAAGCGACGCACGCAGCAGTTTCCTCTGCACCAGCACGGTGGCGGATCTGGCCCGGCTGCACCGGCCGGTCACGATCGTCGATGGCGGGACCAGCCCAGACATGGTGCGATCGATCGGCCGCGCCCTGGTCAAATTGTTACCCGATGCGCGGATGGAGGGACTGGCCGACGCCAATCACGGTATGCTGGACACTCATCCGGAAGCGGTCGCCCGGCTGATCGCGGCCTGAGGCCATGCTGCGCATTCGTCCTTTCGTCATGGGTCACCTGATCGGCGCCGTCATGACCGGCGCCATCGCCGGCGCGTTCGTCAGTCCACAGGCGGCCTTCATCGCAGCCGTGGCGCTGCTCGGCGGCGCCATCGTCAGCAGCTTCGTCTGTCAGTGGCGGCCCGGTGTCGAGGCCGCCGCCTGGAAGCTCTGGTCGGTTGCCGTGCTCGCCAACCCGATCACGATCGCGGCCCTCGCCTTCATGGTCCACGACTGGCAGTGCGTCCTGGGCGTTCGCCGCGGCTGGGACTGCCTTGCGGCGGCGATGGCGATCGTCGCCGCCTGCCTTTGTCTCTTGCCGCCCGTCGGCGGCCTGCTGTGGCGCTGGTGGAAAAGCCGCCGGGCCGGAGCGACATGAAACACGTCCATCCTTTCGTCTATGGCCATGTGATCGCAGCCTTCGTGGCCGGCGCGGTCGCGGGTACCTTCCTCGACCTCAAGGCCGTGATGGTCTTCAGCAGCGTGCTGGCCGCCAGCGCCGTGGTGAGCGTGCTGGTCTGTTGGCGATGGCCAGGGTTCGCGGCCGCCGGCTGGAAGCTGTGGCTGATCGGCTGCCTCGCCAATCCGCTGTTTCTCGCAGCCGTTGCCTTTTCAGCCGATCAGTACGAATGCCTGCTCGGCCGGCGTACCGGCTGGAACTGCATGTTCTCCGATCTTGGACCGCTGGTCGCCGGCATGTGCCTGCTGCCGCCCGCTGGCGGCCTGCTGTGGCGCTGGTGGAAGCGCCGGGTCGCTGCCTCTCCTGCTTAAGCCGCGATCGCCTTCGACAGCCGGCCGCGGATCATCTCCTCGGCTTCGGCCACGATCCGCTCGACCAGCTCCTTGCACGAGGGAACGTCGTTGATGATTCCCATCACCGTGCCGGCCGACCACACGCCGTGCTCCATGTCGCCGGTCTCGTAGACCACGCGACCCTTGGCGCCGGCCACGATCGGGCCGATTTCCGCGATGGTCTTGCCTTCGTGCTCCATCTCGATCGCCTTCCTGGCGACCGAGTTGTCGTAGACGCGGCTGGTGTTGCGCAAGGTCCTGAAGATCAGCGCAGTCGAACGCTCGTTACTTTCGACCAGCGCCTTCTTCACGTTGTCGTGGATCGGCGCTTCCTTGGTCGCCATGAAGCGCGTGCCCATGTTGATGCCGTCGCAACCCAGCGCCAGGGCGGCGACCAGGCCGCGCGCATCGCCGAAGCCGCCGGAGGCCAGCATCGGGATCTTGATGGCGTCGGCCGCCGCCGGCAGCAGCACCAGGTTCGGCACGTCGTCCTCGCCGGGATGGCCGGCGCACTCGAAGCCGTCCATCGAGATCGCATCGACGCCGACCTTCTCGGCCGAGACGCCATGGCGCACCGAGGTGCATTTGTGGATGACCTTGATGCCGGCGGCCTTGAGCTTGGGCAGGAACGGCTTGGGATTGTTGCCCGCCGTCTCGACGATCTTGACGCCCGAATCGATGATGGCGTCGATGTATTCGCCGTAGGGCCGCGGCACCAGGGTAGGCAGGATGGTGAGGTTCACGCCGAACGGCTGGTCCGTCATCTCGCGACAGCGCTTGATCTCCTTGCGCAGATCGTCGGGCGTCGGCTGGGTGAGGCCGGTGAGAATGCCCAGCGCCCCCGCATTCGAAACCGCCGAAGCAAGCTCGGCGCGGCCGACCCATTGCATGCCGCCCTGAACGATCGGGTGCTTGATGCCGAACATCTCGGTGAAGCGCGTCTTGATCATCTGCCCTTTTCCCCCGCTTGGGTTTGTTGCCTCCAGCATTAGCGAACCGCGACGGCAGGGACCAGCCCCGGAATAGACTTCCGCAGCGCGGATCAGTGGCTGTCGATATAGGCAGTGACGTCGGCCAGCGTCGGGGCGCGGGCGCGCAGGAGGTCCGCATATGCCCCCACGACATCGACATGGTCGACATCGGGGTAGAGCTTGAGTTCGATCGGCGCGCCGGCCGCCCGCCAGGCTGCCGCCAGTCGCTCGCTGTTGCCGGGCTTCACGATGGTGTCGCCGGTGCCGTGGATGAAAAGGGCCGGCGGCAGCGGCGCCTTGGCAAAGGTGATGGGCTGCGTCTCGGGTCGCGATGGTCCGCCGAAGATCTCCTGCAGTCGTCGCGAGGTAAGCGGCAGGAAGTCATAGGGGCCGGAAAGGCCGATGACACCCCGCAGCTTCATGCGCTCTACGCCGGCGGCAGCGAGATAGGGTGTGTTTACAGCCAGCATGAGGGCGATGTGGGCTCCGGCGGAGTGGCCCATCAGGAACAGCCTGTCGGTGCCGACCTTGTCCGCGGCCCAGCGCACGGCCATCGCACCGTCCTCGATGAAGGCGAGGAAGCGCACCTCGGGATAGAGGCGGTAGTCGGCGACGATCACCGCGATGCCGCGCGAGGCGAGCGCCTGGGCGACAAAAAGATAGTCGCTCTTCGCTCCAGAATCCCAATTGCCGCCATAGAAGAAGACCACCGTCTTGCCATCCGGGCGCGGCATTTCCGGTTTGTAGAAATCGAGCTTTTGACGCGGCTGCGGGCCGTAGGCGATGTCGGCCTCGAGCACATAACCCTTGCGCGAGACGGTCGTGTTGAGGAGGGCCGCCGGCGAGCAGCCGGTCAACGTCGCAAGCAATCCCGAGAGGATACCGCGACGCGCCAAGATCATGCGGAAGCGATATCGCGCACCCGATCAGCCAACGCCAGCGACGCCGTGAGGCCGGGCGATTCGATGCCGAACAGGTTGATCAGCCCCGCCACGCCGTGGTCGGCCGGTCCCTGGATGGTGAAATCCTGGGCCGGTGCGCCCTGCGGCACAATCTTGGGCCGGATACCGGCATAGCCCGGCTGCAGCGCGCCATCTTTTAGGCCCGGCCAGTAGCGGCGCACCGCGGCGTAAAACTTGTCGGCGCGATGCGGATCGACCGTGTAGTCGATGCTCGGAATCCATTCGACGTCAGGGCCGAACTTGGCCTGGCCGCCGAGATCGACAGTGATGTGCACGCCCAAGCCGCCCGGCACGGGA
>JAUXST010000657.1 GCA_030679805.1 Reyranella sp.
GCCCGTGCCGCGGCGTCGGGCAGCGTCTCGCTGGGAATCAGCTTCTGATGAGGTTTCATCCAGGGAACGTGAGCGTAGCCGAACACGGCAAAGCGGTCGGGCGCCAGGGCAAGCGCCAAATCGAGTGTGCGCGCGAGCGTATCGAGGGTTTGGCTGGGCAGGCCATAGACGAGATCGAGATTGATCTTGCGCATGCCGGCGCGGCGCACCCGTTCGAGTGTCGCCAGAGTGGTCTCGAAGGACTGCATCCGGTTGATCGCGCGCTGCACCGCCCCATCGAAATCCTGAACGCCAAGGCTTACGCGCGTCACGCCGAGATCCGCCATAGCGTCAACAGTTGCTTCGTCGCAATAACGCGGGTCGACTTCCATGGAAATTTCCGCACCGCAGCGGCGATCGAACAGGCTGTCGACGAGGCGGCCGACGGCGCGCAAGCGGGTGGCGCCGAGCTGGGTCGGCGTCCCGCCACCCCATTGCATCGAACCGACCATGAAATCCGGCGCGATGCCGGCGAGGAGCGTAAGTTCGCGTTCGAGAGCTGCGGCGTAGGTGTCGAGTGTGCCTTCCCGACGCATCACCATCGTATGGCAGGCACAGTACCAGCAGAGTTGCCGACAGAACGGAACGTGCAGGTAAAGCGCCGCCTCGCCAGACCGCAGATCGCCTAGCCACTCGGCGTGCTGTCGCGGGCCGACTGAGAAATCGAACTGCGCGGCCGTGGGATAACTCGTGTATCGCGGCACGGGGCGGTCATAGGTCGCGAGGATGGCTGGCTCCATGGCCATCAATTCCTGACACGATCCGACACTGGTGGGATTGATACAGGTCAAGGGTACGCATGGCAGTACGCGAGCTGCGACTTGGTCTGCATCGGCGCTATGATGCTGCCGATGGACTTCATCATGGACGTGATCTCGGCCTGTCGGCAGGGGCTCCTACACGTGGCGGCCACGCCGGCAGGCCTGCCGGGCGCCCTGTTCCTTGCCGGCCTGGCCGGCAGCCTGGTGCATTGTGTGGGCATGTGCGGACCGTTCGTGCTGGGCCAGGTCATGGCCGATGCCGAAAGCGGAACCACCGGTGGCTATGGCGAATGGCGGCGACTCGCCGGTGCGTCGCTCATCCCTTATCATCTCGGCCGCGTCACGACCTACACCGCGCTCGGCGCGGTCGCCGGCGCCGCGACCGCGGTGTTCACCGCCACCGCGGCATTCACTTGGCTGTCGAGTGTGCTTCTCGTGATCGCCGCCGTCTTGATGGTATTGCAGGCCTTCGGGCTGGCCGTGGGACCCGCGTCGCCGCTGACCGCGGGCCTGGCGCGCCTTGCCGGGCCGCTTTCATCCTCACGCGGGCCCATCGCGCGCTACGCCCTCGGTGTCGTGCTCGGCTTCCTACCCTGTGGCCTGCTTTATGGCGCTCTTGCCGCGGCGGGCGGAACCGCTTCCGCCCGCGAGGGCGCGCTCGCCATGGCCGCCTTCGCCCTGGGCACGGTCCCCGCCCTGGTCGCGGTCGGTTGGGGCGGCCTCATCGTCCGCCGACGCCTGCATGGCGTGGCGCGCTGGATCGCCGCACCATTGTTGCTCGCCAATGCAGCATTGATGCTGGTGTTGGCGGGTTCGCACCTCTAGCGCGGCGGAGGTACCAGGACGGCCGCACCGCGTAGCTTGCCCGTTCGAAGGGCATCGAGTGCTGTATTGGCGTCGGCCAGGTCGAAGCGCTCGACTTCGGTGCGTACCGGCACTTGGGGCGCAAGACGCAGGAAGTCCTCGGCGTCGCGACGCGTCAAATTGGCGACCGATAAGATTTCCCGCTCACCCCAAAGGATGTCGTAGGGAAACGACGGGATGTCGCTCATATGAATCCCGCCACAGACCACGCGTCCTCCGGGCCGCACGGCTTTTAGCGCGAGCGGCACGAGAAGGCCGACCGGTGCGAAGAGAATGGCGGCATCGAGGGGCTCGGGTGGCGGACTCGTCGACGGACCGGCCCAGACCGCACCCATCGCCAGGGCGAATCTCTGCGCCTCCTCGTCGCCCGAACGGGTGAAGGCATAGACCTCGCGGCCCTGCCAGCGGGCGACCTGGGTCACGATGTGAGCGGCGGCTCCGAAGCCATAGATACCGAGTCGCTTGCCCTCGCCTGCCTTGACCAGAGAGCGCCAGCCTATCAGCCCGGCGCAAAGCAGTGGGGCTGCGTGCAAGTCGTCATAGGCGTCTGGTAGAGCAAAACAGAAACGCGCGTCGGCTACCACACGGTCGGCGTAGCCGCCATCGATCTGATAGCCGGTGAAACGCGCTTCCGGGCAGAGATTTTCCCGGCCTGCACGGCACTGCGTGCAAATCCCACACGCCCAGCCGAGCCAGGGAATGCCGATCCGCATGTCCCGCGGAAAACCCTCGACGCCGGACCCGCTGGAGAGCACGCGCGCCACGATCTCGTGGCCCGGAATCAGCGGAAGCCGCGGCTCGCGGAGTTCGCCGTCGACCACATGCAGATCGGTCCGGCAGACCGCACAGGCGACGACGCGCGCCAGAATCTCACCGGGCCCGGGGGTGCGGTCGGGCAAAGTACAGGCGACGAGCGGCTGCTTGGCGCTCTTGAGAACCATCGCAAACAAAGCACCACCCCCGCAGCAACGCAGTACTGCTCACCAATGCTCCGAAGACCGGACACTGGCGAGCGAGGTCCCGGATCTTAGGACGGCTTGATCTCGATTTCCTTGCCTTTGGCGGGCGCATTCACCGTCTTGCCGATGTCGAGGGTCAGCACCCCCTTGGCAAACCGTGCCGTGACGGCATTGCGATCGGCATCGGCTGGCAATGTGAAGGCGCGGGTGAAGCTGCCATAGCTGCGTTCCGAATAATGGGTCTTGTCGTCGGTCCGCTCCACCCTCTTCTCGCCGGAGATGGTCAGAAGGTCGTCCTCGACGAGGACTTTAACATCCTTCTCATCGAGCCCCGGCAACTCGACCGAAACCGTATACGACTTGCCGTTCTCCTTCACCTCGACGCTGGGGATGTGCTCGAAGGCACGCAACGCGCGGGGCTGGTCAGCCGCCACAGACTCCGGCCAGCCGAACGGCCAGTTGCGCATCATGCGATTGAAGAAACGGTCAAAATCACCGCTAAAAGGCGTCAGGGCGGCGTTCTGCTGCGATCGTTGGAGAAAGTCAGCCATTGCAAACCTCCTGGTGATCGGGGAACTTCCCCAAGCCCATGTAGGCATCGGCCGGCGCTCGTCAATTGATGCAGGTCAATCGCGGTCGCTTTCTTCGAAGTGCACGACGTCGCGGTAAGCATGCCAGGTCGCATGGGCGACCAACGGCAAGGTGACGACGAGACCGATCATCCCCGGCACCATGCCGAGCGCAACCAAGAATACGATCAGCGCCGCCCAAAGCAACATCGGACGAATATTGATGCGCACCGCCGCCACGGAGGTCGCGATTGCCTCGAACATATTGGAGTTCCGGCGATCGAGCAGATAGGGAATGGAAAAGGCCCCGATGGCAAAAGCGACGGCCGCCAACACCGCCCCGGCACCCACACCCATCGCCAGGAACGGGAGACTGCGTGAGGAAGCCCAGACCAGGTCCATGAAGCGATCCCACGACGGCACCGTCCGCCACTCGAAGACGGCGAATAGCAATTGCGCGATGCGCATCCAGCCAAGATGGAAAAAAAGGAGCAGTGCTCCCATCAGCGCGATCTGTCCGGGATTACGGCGCCAGGCAAACAGAGTGGTTTCGCCGTCGACGACGAGACCGGCCTCAAGGCGACGGCTGACTTCATAGAGGCCAACAGCTATGAAGGGGCCAACGAAAAAGAACCCCGCGCTAAGCGGCAGTACCAGATAGGGAAAATCGAGCCACAGGAACAAGGCAATGGCCAGCCAACCAACCGCGACCAAGGCCAAACCATAGGTGAAGCTTATCGCCGGCGCGGCAAGGATGTCGCGCCAACCGGCGGCAAGCCAGACCCACGGCCGGTCCACCGGAACCCGCCTGATCTGCGGTCGTGGTGCCGGGAACACGGCAATGGTTTCACTCATGGCGTCTTCTCCCGTCTGCGGGCAAATTGACGCTGGAATGCGACCACGGGCTTTGACGCAGGTCAAAGTGAACACTCCCCGGCTCTGACAATGATTTCCGCGCCACGAGAGCGGGGAGATCGAATGTCCAGTAGTGCCGCCCTTTCCACCGGCCCGTCGCCGGCCCCCCGATATGTCGAAGACGTCATCCGCGTGGCGGTGATCCTGACGATGTTCTGGGGTATTGCCGCCTTCACGGTCGGCGTCGTCATCGCCGCCCAGCTGGTGTGGCCACAATTGAGCTTCGACAGCGAGTACATCACCTTTGGGCGTCTGCGACCGCTTCACACTTCAGCGGCGGTCTTTGCCTTTGGCGGCACCGCGCTGATCGGTACCGCCTTTCACGTCGTGCAACGCACCTGCCGCGCGCGCCTGTTCGGCGGCGCCCCTCTCGGCTGGTTCGTCCTGCTAGGGTACCAGTTCTTCATCGTAATCGCGGCGACCGGCTACCTGCTGGGCATCACTCAGAGCAAGGAATACGCCGAACCGGAATGGTACGCTGACCTATGGCTCACCGTCGTCTGGGTGGCCTATCTGATCGCCTACCTCGGCACGGTCCTGAAGCGCGAAGAGCCGCACATCTACGTTGCCAACTGGTTCTATCTCGCCTTTATCATCACCATTGCGATGCTGCATATCGTCAACAATTTGGCGATGCCGGTATCGATTGTCGGCACCAAGAGCTATGGCGCTTGGTCGGGCGTCCAGGACGCGATGATCCAGTGGTGGTACGGCCACAATGCCGTGGGCTTCTTCCTGACAGCGGCCTTCCTCGGCATGATGTATTATTACATCCCCAAGGCGGCGAACCGACCAGTCTACTCCTACCGGCTCTCGATCGTGCATTTCTGGTCTCTGGTGTTCATGTACATCTGGGCGGGCCCGCATCACCTCCACTACACATCCCTGCCCGACTGGGCTCAGACGCTCGGCATGGTCTTCTCGGTCATGCTGTGGATGCCGAGTTGGGGTGGCATGATCAACGGCCTGATGACCTTGTCCGGCGCCTGGGACAAGCTGCGCACCGATCCCGGCCTGCGCTTCTCCGTCACCGCCGTCGGCTTCTACGGTATGTCGACCTTCGAGGGGCCGGTCATGTCGATCAAGGCCGTCAACTCGCTCAGCCACTATACCGACTGGACCATTGGTCATGTCCATTCCGGCGCCTTGGGCTGGGTCGCCTTCATCGTGTTTGGCACGATGTACTACCTGGTGCCGAAGATGTGGAACCGTCCCGCGATGTGGTCGACGCGCCTGATCGGCTGGCACTACTGGATCGCCACCATCGGCATCGTTCTCTACATCACCGCAATGTGGGTGAGCGGCATCATGCAGGGCCTGATGTGGCGCGCCTACGACGAACTCGGCTTCCTACAGTACTCGTTCGTCGAAACCGTGGCCGCCATGAAACCCTTCTACGCGATCCGACTGTTGGGAGGTGTGTTCTTCCTCACTGGTGGACTGATCATGGCCTACAACATGTGGCGCACGATCCGTGGCGAGCCCGTAGCGGCTGCCGCGCGTCCCCGCCCGGCACTCGCGGCCTAGGAGACGCGCAATGTTCATCCGCCACTCGACGATCGAAAAGAACGTCATTCTGATGGTCGTGCTGACCCTGATCACCGTCTCCATCGGTGGTCTGGTTCAGATTGTCCCGTTGTTCACGATCGAAAGCACCATAGAGCGCGTCGACGGCGTGCGTCCCTACACGCCACTCGAAGTCCTCGGACGCAACATCTATATTCGCGAAGGGTGTTATCTCTGCCATAGCCAGCAGATTCGTCCCTTCAAGGACGAGGTCGAGCGCTACGGCCACTACAGCTTGGCGGCAGAGAGCATGTACGACAAGCCCTTCCAGTGGGGCTCCAAGCGCACCGGCCCGGACCTGGCCAGGGTCGGCGGTCGCTATTCGGACGACTGGCACGTCGCCCACCTCGCGTCGCCGCGTGCCGTCGTGCCGGAGAGCATCATGCCGGCGTATCCGTTCCTGGCCACCCGCAAACTCGAATTCGAGGACATCGCTCAGCATCTCAAGGCCCTGCGTGCCGTCGGCACCCCCTACACTGACGAGATGATTGCCAACGCCCGTGCCGACCTCGAGGCGCAGGTCAACCCGGATGCCGATCCGACGGCGCTGGAGAAGCGCTATCCGCGTGCCGTCGTCGGCAAGTTCAACAGCGCATCGGCCGAGATTACCGAACTGGATGCGCTGGTCGCCTACCTCCAGATGCTGGGCACGCTGGTGCGCTTCGGTGACCTACCACCCGACCGGCTGCGGCAATAGGGAGACGGTCATGAACTTCGAAACCGTCAATGAACTTCTGACCTCGATCTGGACGGTGTGGGCCGTACTGATCTTCGCTGGCATCGCGTTCTGGGCGTGGCGACCCGCCAACCGCAAGCGCTTCGAGGAAGATGCGCAAATTCCGTTGAACGACGAAGGCTGAGGGACCAGTCATGCCGACGAAGATCGAAAAGGATACCGTATCGGGTCAGGACACCACTGGCCACGAATGGGACGGCGTAAAGGAACTCAACACGCCGCTGCCGACTTGGTGGGTCTACACCTTTTACGCGACGATCGCGTTCGCCGTCGTCTATTGCGCCCTATACCCGTCCTGGCCTTGGCTCACGGGCCATACACAGGGCATGCTCGGCTATTCGAGCCGCACCGAACTTTCAGTCGCACTCCAGGCTCAGACCAACGCGCGTGCGAAATTCGTCGACAAGATCCGCGCGACCTCCCTGACCGACATCCGCAAGGATCCGGAACTGTTCAATTTCGCCCTGGCCGGTGGCCGTTCAGCCTTCCAGACCAATTGCCTGCAGTGCCACGGCGCGGGCGGCGCCGGCAGCACCGGCTTCCCCAACCTCGTCGACGACGACTGGATATGGGGTGGCAGCATCGACCAGATCTACACGACCATCGAGCACGGCATCCGCAACACCGACGACAAGTCCCGGCAATCCATGATGCCGCGCTTCGGCGTCGACGGGTTGCTGACCGGGACTCAGATTGCGGCTGTGACGGACTATGTGCTGAGCCTGTCGGGTCGCGGGAAGGCGACCCCGGAGGGCGCCAAGGTTTGGCAGGACCAATGCGTCGCCTGTCACAAGGCCGACGGCAAGGGAAACCAGGAACTCGGCGCGCCCAATCTCACCGACGGCATATGGCTCTACGGTGGAGATCGCGACTCGATCTACCGGACCATCTTCTATGCCCGCAACGGCAGCATGCCGGCGTGGGGCGCGCGGCTTGACGACGCGACAATGAAGATGCTTGCGATCTACGTTCACTCGCTCGGTGGTGGACGCTAGGCGCCCGGCGAGAATGAAATGGATGCCAAGCTTCAGGACGACGATGCGGTCTCGCTGCGCACCCGCAAGGCGGAGCTACCGCTCTACATTACGCGCATCAAGGTCTATCCGCGCGCGATCAAGGGCCTGTGGCGTCGTGTCAAGTGGGCGGTGCTTGTCCTCCTGCTTGGCCTCTACTATGTCGTGCCCTGGCTGCGCTGGGACCGTGGTCCCGACGCACCGAACCAGGCCATCCTGCTCGATCTCGACGGGCGCCGCGGCTGGTTCTTCGACATCGTCATCTGGCCGCAGGAAATCTATTTCGTCACTGGCCTCCTGATCCTCGGCGCCTTCGGCCTGTTCTTCGCAACGGCGCTGTTCGGCCGGGTTTGGTGCGGCTTCGCCTGTCCGCAGACCGTCTGGACCGACCTCTTCATGTTGGTCGAGCGCCTGATCGAGGGCGATCGCAACGAGCGCATGCGGCTCGATCGCCAATCGATGTCAGCGAGCAAAGCCTTGCGCAAGACGTTGAAGCATACAGCTTGGCTGGCCATCGCCGCGGCCACTGGGGGTGCCTGGGTCTTCTACTATGTGGATGCTCCCAGCACGCTAGTGAAGATCTTCCGCGGCGAGGCCTCTCTCGAGGTCTATTTCTTCATCGGTCTTCTGACGGCCACGACTTACATGCTCGCCGGCTGGGCTCGCGAACAGGTGTGCACCTACATGTGCCCGTGGCCTCGCTTCCAGGCCGCGATGCTCGACGAGCAGAGCGTCATCGTCACCTATCAGAAGTGGCGGGGCGAACCACGCGGCAAGCACAAGGCGGGGGCGAGTTGGGATGGCCGCGGCGATTGCGTCGACTGCAATCTGTGTGTTGCCGTGTGCCCGACCGGGATCGATATCCGCGACGGCCAGCAGATCGAATGCATCGGCTGCGGTCTCTGCATCGACGCCTGCAATCAAACCATGGGCAAGGTCGATCGGCCGCCCAACCTGATCCTGTGGGATACGCTTGCGAACCAGCAGGCTAAGGAAAAGGGCACAGGTGGCGCCGCTTGGCGGCCTGTTCGGTCGCGGACTCTGCTTTACGCGGCGCTGCTCGCCGTCGTCTCGGCGGTGATGCTTGGCGCATTCTGGCTGCGCACCGACACCGAACTCACGGTCCAGCGTGACCGCAGCCCGAACTTCGTGCGGCTGTCGAATGGCGATATCCGTAACTCCTATGCAGTGAAGATCCTGAACAAAACCCGCGGCGAACAGCACTTGCAGCTCACCGTCCAAGGTCTGCCCGGATCTGCCATCGGCTTCGTCGGCGCCGACATCCAGGGCGATAACGCTGGAACCCGTCTCATCGTGCATCCTGACAGCGTCGGCACCTTCCGGATCTTTCTCACCGTTCCCGCCGGCTCGGCGCCGTCGGGCTCGAAGTCGATCGAATTCACCGTCGACGACACGACCGGCCGGAAGCGCGCGTCGCACGACGCCGTTTTCGTCGGCCCAGCACGATAGGAGGAACCCGTGACCACCGCCCTCGCCTCCCGCAGCCGCTACATTCCCTGGCTCTTCGTTGCAGGATTCGCCACCGTCGTCGGCGTGAACGCGATCATGATCACTTTTGCAGTCGGCTCGTTCTCTGGACTCTACACACCCAAGCCGCGCGAACGGGGACTGCACTACAACGACGTCGTCGCCGAGCAGAAGGCCCGAGATGCGCTGGGTTGGCGGATCGAGACAGCCTGGCGGGCCGAGACCGGCCGGCTGGAACTGGCGGTATCCGATACAGTCGGGCAGCCGCTCATCGGCGCACGCGTATCCGCCGAACTGGTGCGGCCCGTCGAAAAGCGACCGCCGATCGGCGTGACGCTGGCCCCGATCAACGCCGGCAAGTTTGCGGGGTTCATCGAGTTGCCAGTCCGCGGCAACTGGGATCTCGATGTCGTCATCGAGCATGACGGTCACCGCTTTGCCCAAACCCGGCGGCTGTTCCTGAAATGACCGACGCCGCCCTCTTCGCCACGTCTGCCACCGCCCCGGCGGCGCGGGCGTGCGCGCATTGCGGCGAAACCATCCGCGGCGCGGGCGAAACCGCATTCTGTTGCGCCGGATGCACCAGCGCCCACGCCATCATCGGCGCTGCTGGCCTGGGCTCCTTCTACCGCCGCCTTGAGGAGACGCGAGCTCATCGGCCTGTGCCGCTCGACGTGGATTTCTCCGGATATGCCCGCCAGGTGAGCGCGGGCGAGACTGAACTCGACCTGCTGATCGACGGCCTGGATTGTGCCGCTTGCGTCTGGCTCATCGAGAGCCTTCTCGCACGCAATCCGACCATCGTGCGTGCGCGCGTCAGCCTGTCGACCCGCCGCCTGTCCCTACGCTGGCGGGGCTTGCCT
>JAUXST010000675.1 GCA_030679805.1 Reyranella sp.
CGATCAGGGCAATGCGCTTGGGCTCGAACAGGGCGGTGAACAGTTTCTTGGGATCGCTCATGCGATGAGTATACTCACCCCATGATCCATCGCCGCATTTTCGTTGCCTCGACACTCGCCGCACTCGCCTTGCCGGCCCACGCCCAGACGCCGCCCTGGCCCAGCAAGCCGATCAAGCTCGTCGTGCCCTACGCGCCGGGCGGGACGACCGACGTCGTCGCCCGCATGGTGGCGGAATACCTCGGCCAACGGCTCGGCCAGAACATCATTGTCGACAACAAGCCCGGCAAGGGCGCCATGGTCGGTACGGCGCTGGTCGCCAAGGCGGCGCCCGACGGCTACACGCTGCTGATGTCGGTGATCTCGGGCCTCTCGATTTCGCCGACGCTCTACGGCGGAGGCGACTTCGACCCGATGGGCGACTTCATCCACGTCTCGATCGCGTCGCGCAATCCGAGCGTGCTGGTGGTGAACCCGACCTTTACGGCCAAGACCTTCGGCGAGTATGTCACCTACGCCAAGGCCAACCCCGGCAAGCTCACCTACGCCACCTCAGGGGCGGGCTCGAGCAATCATCTGCTGGGAGCGCGGCTGCAGCAGGTGATCGGCGCGGAAATGGTCCATGTGCCCTATCGCGGCGCCGGCCCCGCCATGATCGACACCATCGCCGGCAACGTGCCGTCGATGTTCGACTCCCTGCCCTCGGCCGCCCCTCACATCAAGTCCGGTAAGGTCCGCGCGCTGGCCGTCAGCAGCGAGGAGCGCAGCCCGGCCTTCCCCGACGTGCCGACCATGAAAGAAGCGGGCTATCCCGACCTCATCTCCTACTCCTGGTTCGGCATCTCCGTGCCGGCCAAGACGCCGGCGCCGATCGTCGACCGACTGGCGGCGGAGATGCAGGCCGTGCTGAAGGAACCCGCTGTCATCAAGCGCTGGGAAGAGATCGGCGCCGAGGGCAGCACCATGACGCCGGCCGAGGTCACGCACTTCATCCAGGCCGAAATCGACAAATGGACGCCCGTGGTCAAAGCTTCCGGCGCCAAGCCTGAATAAGGAGGAGACGACATGAGTATCAAACGCGTGTTCTCGTCCGCTGTGCCCGAGCCGCCGCCCGAGCGTTGGTCCAACTGCCTCGTATCTGACGGCATCGCCTACGTTTCCGGCATGACCTGCCGTGGCGTCGACGACAAGAAGCTGGCCGCCATGGACGAATACGAGCAGGCGAAGGTGATCTTCGGCAAGATCAAGGGCATGGTCGAGGCGGCCGGCGGCGCGATGGCCGACATCGTGAAGATCACGGTCTATGTCACCGACATCAAGAACAACGTAAAAGTCTGGGCGGCGCGCCGGGAGTTCTTCACCGGCGATTTCCCGGCCTCGACGCTGGTCGAAGTGAGCGCGCTCGCCGCACCCGAGATCCTGGTCGAGATCGAAGCCATCGCCCACATCGGCAAAGGCAAACGCTAGGGCCGGACGTCAGGCGTGTGAGAACATCTTCTTTCCGCCGACAGGCATGGTCGCCTTGAGGATGGTGCCGGCCGCGATCTTGTCGCTACGGCGCGAGACGACGACGTAGAGGTCGTTGCCCGAAAAAGCGACGTTGGTGCAGAAGATGTCGTCGCCGCAGTCGACGTGATGCGTCGGCCGGCCGAGGTGGTCGAAGCGCCAGGCCGTCGTGCTGGGATGGGCGATGACCAGGCCACCCTCGGCGTCGAGCGCCATGCCGTCGGGGCCGGCGTGGCCGCCGCTCATCTGGATGAAGAGGCCAACCTTGCTCACCGTGCCGTCGGCCATGATCGGCAGGCGCCACACCGCGTTGCCGCGTGTCACGCAGACATAGAGCACGGTCTACGACTTGTTCATG
>JAUXST010000679.1 GCA_030679805.1 Reyranella sp.
AGGTCCTTCTTGGTCGTGTAGCCGAACAGGCTCAGCCCGCCGAAGGCGGCGGCGGTGACGAAGAAGGTCCGCGCGACCGAGGCGCCGGTGTAGGTGAAGAGCAGCAGCGAGAGGCTGACGCCCATCAGGGCGGTGACCGCCCAGTAGACGGCCTGGATCGCGCCGACGCTCATGGTGGCGGCGCGGAACGAGACCAGCATCAGCAGGCCGAGGGGAGCCAGGATCGCGACCCAGCCCAGCCCGTTCAGGCCGACGACACCACCGTCGGCCGTCATCTGGAAGAACAGCCCCGCGAGTTGGGGCGAGCTGAACAGGCCGTAGGCCACGATGCCCGAAAGTGCCAGCCCCGAGGCCATGTAGTTGTAGACCCGGATCATGTGCGTGCGCAGGCCGGCGTCGAATGTCGCCTGGTCGGCCGCAGTGCCGGCCCTGCCGCCGACCCTGTTGCCAGCGCTGTTCAATGCGTTGAAGTCCTGGTTCGCCATTTTGCCCAACCTTCCCGGGATCCCGTTTCGGAGTCTCGTCGTCCGACAGTGGTGACTGAGACGATGTGAATCAACAGTGACAATGAAATGATCGGCGCATGGGTCGGCCGTTTCGCCACAGGACCGCCGCCACAGAATCGCCTAAGTCTGCCAGATAGGGTGATCCTCGATCGACCCGGTCGAGATCTATCCCATTGGAGAGAACAAGAATGCCGTCGCATGCCGTCGATGTTCATGTCGGGACGCGCCTGCGTCAGCGCCGCACCCTGCTGGGCATGAGCCAAACCAAGCTCGGGGGCTCGGTGGACCTGACCTTCCAGCAGATCCAGAAGTACGAGCGCGGCTCCAATCGCATGGGGTCGAGCCGGCTGTTCGAATTCTCCAAGGTGCTGGACGTGCCGGTGTCGTATTTCTTCGACGAGATGCCGGCCAGCGCGAAGGCTGCCCGGCCGGTGCCGGGCCGCGGGCGCAAGGGTCTTAGCGAGGCCGGCCCGGCATTCGTGCCGGAACGGGAAAAGGACCCGCTGGTCAAGCGCGAGACGCTGGAGCTGGTGCGCGCCTACTACAAGATCCGGGCGCCGGGCGTGCGCGGCGGCGTGGCGAAGATGATCAAGGCGCTCGCGGATGCCGAGTCGACGCCCGCCCCGACGTCGGTCGCGAAGAAGAAGCGCAAGGCGCCGACCGCGCGGCGGTAGAGCGCCAGGCAGCTCGTGTCTTGCCGGGAGCGCGCCCCTGAAGCTAAGCGACGAACAGGAAGTCCGCGTTCGACAGGTTCGCCACCTGGATGCCGATCAGGGTGATCGCGCTGGTCGTGCCGTTGTCGGTATAGAACAGCGTCGTCGAATTGTAGCCGAGGTTGCCGGGGTCCCATTCGTGGGTCGTGAAGTCCGAGAAGGAACGGATCGACGCGACCGCGGTGAAATCCATCTTGTCGGCATCGGTATGGAACGAATGGATCGTGTCGGCGCCCCAGACGGTGGCGGTGTAGACATAGCGGTTGATGCCCGCCTCGCCGATCAGCGTGTCGTTGCCGGCGCCGCCGGTCAGGAAATCGTCGCCGTCGCCGCCGGCGATGTAATCGTTGGCCCAACCGCCCGTCAGCGCATCGGCGCCGCCCCAGCCGTAGAGGTAGGTGTTCACGGTGTTGCCCGCGCCATTGAGCGTATCGCCGCCCAGCACCGAGCCCTGCACCCATTCGATCGATGCTGTCGTGAGGTTGAGCGTGAAGCCCGTGTCGGACCAGACGAACAGCGAGTCGAAACCGGCGCCGCCGTCGATCTGGCTGTCGCCTCC
>JAUXST010000682.1 GCA_030679805.1 Reyranella sp.
AGGTCCTTCGCTGCGCTCAGGACGACGGTAGGTTCCGTGTGTGCTCCGAGGTCGATCTGACCGGGAGCAATCATGTGTCGGGCTTCAACCACTAGAAGCCGTAGAGTTCGGCCGGATTGTCGACCAGGATACGCCTGCGCGTCGCTTCGTCCGGCACCCAGTCGAGCAGCATGTCGGTCAGCGTGCCATCGTTGGGCATCGGGATCGGGCACATGGGATGCGGCCAGTCGGTGCCCCAGACGATCCGGTCCGGCCGACGCGCGACCAGGGCCCGGGCGAACGGCACTGTATCGGCGTAGGGCAAATGGCGGTCGGCGGTGATGCGGTAGGGGCCACTCAGCTTCACCCAGCAATTGCCGTCGGCCACCCGATCGAGGAAGCCGCGGTAGCGCGGATGGTCGATGCCGAGGCCGACAGGCATGTAGCCCAGATGACCGATCGAGAGCGGCACCGGCAAGCCGCCGAGTTCGTGCATGTCGGCTTCGTGGACGTGCAGCAGCAGCTCGACGTGCCAACCCAGCGGCTTCAGCCGCTCGGCGACGCGACGCAATTCGGAGAACGACTTGAAGGGATTGCCGCCCGGATCGGCGATGTTGACGCGGATGCCGCGCGCGCCCTTCGCATGCATGGCCTCGAGCTCGCGGTCGCTGATGCCGGGACCGACCGACACGATTGCGCGCAGGCGGTCGGGATGGGCCGACACGTAGTCCAGCGTGGCACTGTTGTCGGTGCCGTAGACGCTGGGCTGGGTGATAACGCCGCGCGTGATGCCGAGCACCTTGTGCAGATGCTCGTAGGCCGCAGGCAACGCATCGGGCGGCGTATAACCGCGCGCCGGTGACCAGGGATATTTCGCCGCCGGCCCAAAGATATGGGCATGGCTGTCGCAGGCATTGGCCGGCATCGCGAATTTGGGCTTTCGCGGCGCCGGATCGGCGGGTGGGCAGGGCTTCTGCGGAATCGCCGTCATTGCGCGGCGATAGCCGCGTGCTGGCCCATCGACGGGTTGAAGCGATCGAGCACATGGCCCGGACCTTTGGCGTGCTTGACGTAATCCTTGCCGTCGAAGGTCTTCACGCCGTTGCAGAAGACGCCGTGCACGCCGGTCGGGCGGCGGATCGTGCGGCGGCCGCCACCGGGAAGATCGGCGACCCTCTCGGCGGGCGACACGCCCACGGTCGCAGCATCGAACAGCAGCATGTCGGCCTGCGCGCCGACGGCAAGGCGGCCGCGGTTCTGGATGCCGTAGAGATCGGCGGGATGCGAGGTCAGGCGGCGGATGCCCTCGACCATGTCGAAGTCGCCGCGCTCGCGCACCCAGCGGGCCAGGAAATGCAGCCCGAAGCCCGCATCGCACATATAGATGAGATGCGCGCCCGCATCGGAGAGCGCCACCACGCCGGCTTCGTGCTTCAGCAGCTTTGCGACGCCGTCGTCGCCGACATTGAGGAAGCGGCCAAGGAATGCCGTCTCGAGATTCTCGTCGAGGCTGATGTCGAGCATGATATCGAGCGGGTCACGGTGCTCGGCCGCCGCGATCTCGTGGAGATAGCGGTTCACGTATTTTGCATTGGCCGGCTTCTGCGCCACCGCCACCATCACGCGATCCCAGTTGCCCTGGAAGATCATGCCGGGGCGTGGGTTCTTGGCGTTTTCACGGAACTTGGCGCGCCACGACGGGTCGCGATAGACGGCCGCAAGTTGTTCGGGCGTAAAAGCCTTGATCGGATCGAAGGCCGAGTGGCTGTAGAACGGATAGGCGTTGGCCATCGTGAAATCGAACGACAGCGGTTGGCAGGGAATCTGGACGTAGAGGCCGTTGCCGCGACGGATCGCGGCGGCGCAGTCGTCGAAGATCTTGATCGCGCGCTGCGGCTCCTGCTCGTTGTACATTGCCATGCCGGTGCCCTGGAAGAATGGGCGGCCGTACTTGGCGGCCATCGGCTCCAGCTCCTGCGGCGTCTTCACGCCCGATGCGATGGCGACCACGCCTTTGCCGCGCGGGCCCATCGCACTCACCAGCGCATCGAGCTCGCTCATCGGCGCGATGGTGGACGGCATCGGCACGCCGCCATAGCCTGAGTGGTTGAGCGAATAGGAGGCGCCGAGGCCGATCGCGCCGTGGGCCATGGCGTCGGCCACCATCGCCTTCATCTTTGCGATTTCTTCCGGCGTCGCCTCGGCGCGCTGCGAGGCCGCCTCGCCCATTACGGCGGTGCGGATCGTCGAATGGCCCGCGAGCACGGCCACATTGGCGTAGGGCGCGCGGCGGCGCAGCATCGCCATGTATTCGCCGAAGCTCTCGAAGTCCCAGTTTATGCCGGTACGTAGCGCGTCGAGGTCCATGCCCTCGACGACCGAGAGATTGCGGATCACGAGATCGCGTGCGGCGACCGACGGTGCGGGCACGATGCCGAAGCCGCAATTGCCCATGATCGCCGTGGTGACGCCGAGCGACGGCGAGGGCGACAAGGTTGAGTCCCAGGTCACCTGCGCATCGTAGTGGGTGTGCACGTCGACGATGCCGGGCGTGAGCGTGAGGCCGCCGGCGTCGATCGTCTCTGCAGCTTTGTCCTTGATATCGCCGATGGCGGCGATGCGGCCGTCCTTGACCGCGAGATCGGCGCGCCGCGGCTCGTGGCCCATGCCGTCGACGATGGTGGCGCCGCGAATGACGAGATCGACCATCCCTATCTCCTTGCCTTGAGGGCGCCGTAGGCCGCCAGCGCTGCGTGATTGACGAGATCGCTGACTGTGGCGCCCATCTGGACGATCTGGACCGGCTTCTGCAGGCCGTCGATCACCGGGCCGATCACCGTGACGCCGCCCAGCCGCTGCATCAGGCGCGAGGAAATATGCGCCGAATGCAGACCCGGCATCACCAGCACATTGGCTGGGCCGGTGAGGCGGCAGAACGGATAGGTTTCGCGCAGCAGCTCGTAGTCGAGCGCCATGTCGGCCTGCATCTCGCCGTCGAACTCGAAGTCGACCTTCTCGGCCTGCAGGATGCGGATCGCTTTGCGGATGCGGTCGATGCGCTCGATCTCGCGGCTGCCGAAATTGGAGAACGACAGGAACGCGACTCTGGGCTCGTGGCCCATCTGCCGCGCATTGCGCGCCATCTGGCGGGCAATGGTGGCAAGCTCCTCCGGCGACGGCGTCTCGTTGATCGCGGTGTCGGCCAGGAACACCGTGCCGTGGCGCGCGACGACGATGGAATAGCCCATCGGCACCCTGTCGGCCTCGACGTCGATCACGCGCTTCACATCGCTGTAGCACTCGGGGAAACGGCGGGTGATGCCGGTCACCATGCCGTCGGCATCGCCCATCGCCACCATGCAGGCGCCGAACACATTGCGGCCCTGGTTGACCATGCGCTGGATGTCGCGGCGCAGGTAGCCGTCGCGCTGCAGGCGCGCGTAGACGAGGTCGGTATAGGGCGCGTTGCGGGTCGAGAGCCGCGCATTGTGGATCTCCATCCCGCTGGCATCGTTGATGCCCAGCGTCTTCATGGTCTCGCGCACCTGCTCCTCGCGGCCGATGAGGATCGGCGTGCCGTAGCCGTTGTCGCGGAACACGACGGCGGCGCGGATGGTGCGCTCCTCCTCACCCTCGGCGAAGACGACGCGCTGCGGATTGGCTTTCACCTGGTCGAACAGGCTTTGCAGCCAGTGGCTGGTGGGATCGAGACGGCCGGAGAGGTCGCGGCGGTATTCCGCCATGTCGGCGATCGGCTTGCGCGCTACGCCCGATTTCATCGCCGCCTCGGCCACGGCGGAAGACACCGCCGAGATCAGCCGCGGGTCGAACGGCACCGGCACGACATACTCGGGCCCGTAGCGCAGGCGGCGGCCGGAATAGGCGCGGTCGACCTCGTCGGGCACGTCCTCGCGCGCGAGATTGGCCAGCGCCTGGGCGGCGGCGACCTTCATTTCCTCGTTGATCGTGCTGGCACGGACGTCCAGCGCACCGCGAAAGATGTAGGGAAAGCCCAGCACATTGTTGATCTGATTGGCATAGTCGCTGCGGCCTGTCGCCATGATGGCGTCGGAACGCACCGTCTTGACGTCCTCTGGTGAGATCTCGGGGTCGGGGTTGGCCATGGCGAAGATGATCGGATTGTCCGCCATCGACCGGACCATCTCCTTGGTCACGGCGCCCTTCACCGACAGGCCGAAGAAGACGTCGGCACCTTTCATCGCCTCCGCCAGCGTACGCGCCTTGGTGCGCACGGCGTGGGCGCTCTTCCACTGGTTCATGCCTTCGGTGCG
>JAUXST010000690.1 GCA_030679805.1 Reyranella sp.
TTGCTGGTCGAGCCGATCCAGGCCCAAAGCGCCGCCTGAACCGCCTCGATTTTTCCCTCGAGTCTGACTTTCCCGCGAGTCTAGTGGACCAACGCCGGCTCGAGATCGTGCTGGCGGATCAACGCCTGTGCGACCTCGACCGAAGGTGCGGCGGCCATCGGCTTGCCGTCGGCCGAGAAGATGCCGATCGCATGGGCGCCGTCGGGCAGGTTGATTGCCTTGACGTAGGCGAACTGCTCCGAGCCGAGGCTCAGAAACGCCTCGTCGGCGAGGCGGACGAATGTGGTCTGGCTGTTTTCCATGGCTACCTCCTTGGCAGCGTCGGCGTGCAGTAGCGGATCATCGGGACGCGGATCATCGGGACTGGGTGCGGCGCGCGGTGATGTTGATGGCGTGGTTTGCTTCCGAAGCCGTCTCGCCTGAATCGATGCGAATGGTCCGGATACGTGGTTCTGCGGCGGGGCGCACGAGTTCGATCGACAACAGGCCGTTGTCCAGGCGAGCGCCCATCACCTCGATGCCATCGGCCAACATGAAGGCGCGTTGAAACTGGCGGGCGGCGATGCCGCGATGGAGAAACACGCGATCACCATCGTCGGTCTGCTTGCCGCGGACGGTGAGCTGGCTCTCCGCCAGCTCGATGGCGAGATCGTCGATCGTGAAGCCGGCGACGGCGAGGACGATGCGCAGGCCGTTTTCGCCGATCCGCTCGATATTGTACGGCGGATAGCCCTCGGCATTCTTGGCGAGGCGATCGAGCGTGCGCTCCAACTGGTCGAAGCCCAGGAGCAGGGGCGAATTGAACATCGATACGCGACTCATAAAACCCCCCTCCGAGGAGCGAGTGGCCGGGAAGCCAATTAGGCCTTCCCTTGGAGGTAAATTTGGGGAGCATCCGGGCCGGTTCAAGGGGGCTTGGGGCCGCTCCAGGGCATCGCCATGGCCTTCCGGCTCGGGTAAACTGGTCAAAACCCCTCCACCGCCCCGCGGCCCGCCGCGTGGCCAAAGAACAGAAAAAAGATGACGCTGGTCGCCTCAGACACACGACGGCCCGGAGAGCCTTTGGTGGCCGGGACCCGGCCCATCCGTTCAGTGCCTGCCCGCCCCTCGGGAGCGGCGGGTGGCGAAGGCCGCCGGTTCGGCCGCTGGTTCCTGGGCTCGGCCCTCTATTCGCTCACTCTGGGCTACGGCACGCCGCGCAGCTTCTTCGCCGTGGCGGCCGATAACTGGCCGGGCGATTCGGTCCTGGGCCAGCGACTTCTGCAGACCGGTGAGTTTTCCGCCTGCGGCAGCGTCGGCACCGTCCTGCCCGATTCCGACGATCCGCCGTGGCAGCGCGCCGCCGCCCAGCCGCTCTGGCTCGATGCGCTGAACGGCTTCGGCTGGCTGCGCGACCTGCGCGACAACGGCGATCCGCACGGCGCCATGCTGGCCGCCCGCCTGGTCGACGACTGGACCAATCGCGAATGGCGCTGGTCGCCGGTGACGTGGAAGCGCGGCGTGCTGGCCGCCCGCATTGTCGCCTGGATCCGCAACTACGAATGGATGGCGGCGGCCGCCGACACTGGCTTCTCCGCCCGCTTCGTCTTCTCGCTCGCCCGCCAGCGCGCCCATCTGCGCCGCATCACGCGCCGCAGCATGATCGGCCACGAGGCGGTGGCGGTGTTCAAGGCACTGATCTTCGCCGATCTCGCGTTCATTCGTGACGGCAAGCATTTCGAGAAGAGCCTCGAGCACACGCTGGCCAGGCTCGCCCGGTTCGTGAAGCGCTATGTGCTGCACGACGGCATCGTGTCCGAGCGGGCGCCGCACCTGCAGCTCGCGGTGCTGCGCCACCTGATCGACGTGCGCGCCGCTCTCGCCTCGGCCGAGCGTCGTGCGCCGGCCGAGCTGATTGCCGCCATCGACCGCATGGCGCCGATGCTGCGGTTCTTCCGCCACGGCGACGGTGGTCTGTCGCTGTTCAACGGCACCTGGGAGGGCGACCGCCGCCTGATCGACCTCGTGCTGGCGCGCTCCGGCTCGGGCGAGGCCGCGCCGGCGATGGCGCTGGCAAGCGGCTTCCAGCGGCTCGCCGCCGGCACGTCGCTGGTAATCGCCGACGCCGGTAGCCCGCCGGGCCGCGGCATGGACGGCATCGCCCATGCCGGCACGCTTTCCTTCGAGATGAGCGCCGCGCACGAGCGACTGGTCGTGAACTGCGGCACCTATCCCGGCGCGCCGCGCGACTGGCAGCACTTCATGCGTTATACGGCCGCGCATTCGACGGCCGTGGTCGATGACGTGAACTCGACTGAGATCACCAACCACGGCGCGCTCGAATATCGCGCCGGCAACGTGTTGATCGACCGCGCCGACGATGCCGGCGCCCAGTGGCTCGACATGTGCCACGATGGCTATCGCTCGCTCTACGGCATCATCCACCGCCGCCGCCTGTGGCTGTCGCCTGACGGCGGCGATCTGCGCGGCGAGGATTCGTTCCTGGGCTACGACGGCCGGCCGATCACCGTGCCGGACCAGCGCTACATCGTGCGCTTCCATCTGCATCCGACCGTGAAGGCCACCCTGGCGCAGAGCGGGCAGGCCGTCCTGATGCGGCTGCCGAGCGGCCGCGGCTGGCGCCTGCGGGCTACCGGCGCCGGCATCGGCCTCGCCGAAAGCATCTATCTCGGCGAGGAAGGCCGCGTGCGCCGGACCGAACAGATCGTGCTGGTCGGCCAGGTTCCCATGGAGGGCACCACGGTGAAGTGGGCCCTCACCCGGATGGAAGGTTGATCTCTTCCAGGACCGCGGGCCTCCAGGCCCGCTCATGAGTCCGAGCGGGCCTGGAGGCCTGCGGTCCCACGAAAACTACGGTTTCAAAAAGCCCACGGTCTTATAAACCTCCGCGAGGATCGGGCCGGCAAGTGCGCGGGCACGCTCCGCACCGCTGCGCAGCACCGAATCGACGTGGCCGGGGTCCTTCATCAGCCGCTGCATCTCCGCGCCGATCGGTCCCAGCTTGGCGACCGCGAGTTCCGTCAACGCCGCCTTGAACTCGGAGAACTGCTTGCCGGCGAACTCGGCCACGATGTCCTCTTTCTCGCGGTCGGCGAGGGCGGCATAAATCCCCAGCAGATTGTCGGCGTCGGGCCGCTTCTCGGCGTCGGCGGGCGTTTCCGGCATCGGCAGGGGATCGGTCTTGGCGCGGCGGATCTTCTGGGCGATCGCGTCGGCATCGTCGGTGAGGTTGATGCGCGAGTAGTCCGACGGATCCGATTTGCTCATCTTCTTGGTGCCGTCGCGCAGGCTCATGACGCGGGTGGCGGCGCCGAAGATCAGCGGCTCGGTGATCGGGAAGAAGCCGGGCGCGGCGAAATCATTGTTGAACTTGATGGCGATATCGCGCGTCAGCTCGAGGTGCTGCTTCTGGTCCTCGCCGACCGGCACGTGCGTGGCCTTGTAGATCAGGATGTCGGCCGCCATCAGTGCCGGGTAGGCGAACAGGCCGAGCGACACGTTCTCGCGGTCCTTGCCGGCCTTCTCCTTGAACTGCGTCATGCGGCTCATCCAGCCCATGCGGGCGACGCAGTTGAAGACCCAGGCGAGCTGTGCGTGCTCGGGCACCATCGACTGGTTGAAGACGATCTGCTTCTGGCCATCTACCCCGGCGGCCAGGAAGGCCGACGCAATCTCACGCGTCTGGGCGGCAAGTTGCTTGGGATCCTGCGGCAGGGTGATGGCGTGCTGGTCGACCACGCAGTAGAGGCACTCGTAGTCGCTCTGAAGGCGCGCGAAGTTGCGGATCGCACCCAGGTAGTTGCCGAGATGGAGATTGCCGGTGGGCTGCACCCCGGAAAGAATCCGGCCCTTCAGGCTGCGGGCGGCATAAGGCGCGAGGTGCGGATTTGGCGCGTCTGCGCCCGGATTCGGACTCGTGGTCGCGTCAGGCATGGGATGTGGACTCCGCTCAAGGTGGAAGGGCACGGGGTTTGGACCTCCGGGCACCCTGCCGGTGGAGGGCGAGGGCGGGGCGGTATCGCCCAGACGGCCGAGGTAATCAAGCCGGCATTGACGGCGGCTCTCGACACTGGTCCCATCGCCTTTGCACGCATCTTGCAGGATAGCAGGAGCGTCAGGGGACGGCTTCGACACTCTGGATGGAGGCATCCGATGGATGAACGTGGCTTGCGTGGTCTGATCGACCAGGTGAAGGCGGGCAGAATGTCCCGTCGCGCCTTCGTGAAACGCGTGACGGCCGTGGGGCTGACGGCGCCGCTGGCGACCCAGCTTCTCGCCCTGTCAGGCGTGGCCATGGCCCAATCGGTGCCCACCTACAAGCCGACCAAGCGGGGCGGTGGCGGCGTGCTGAAGGTTCTGTGGTGGCAGGGCCCGACGCTGCTCAATCCGCATTTTGCGGTCGGCACCAAGGATCAGGACGGCTCGCGCTTGTTCTACGAACCGCTGGCCGGCTGGGATCGCGAGGGCAACCTCCGGCCCATACTGGCGGAGACAATTCCGGGCCGCGAGGACGGCACCCTGGCTGCCGACGGCAAGTCGGTGACCTGGAAGCTGAAGAAGGGGGTGACCTGGCACGACGGCAAGCCGTTCACCGCCGCCGACGTCGTCTTCACCTGGGAATATTCAAAAGATCCGGCGACGGCCACGCTCACCAGCGGTTCCTACAGAGACGTCACGGTCGAGAAGATCGATTCCCACACGGTCATCGTGAAGTTCGCGAAGCCGACCCCCTTCTGGGCCGACGCCTTCGTCGCTTGGGCCGGCATGGTGATCCCCAAGCACCTGTTCGCCGACTACATGGGCGGCAAGTCGCGTGATGCGCCGCCCAACCTCAAGCCGGTCGGCACCGGCCCCTACATGTTCAAGGACTTCAAGCCGGGCGATATGGTCACGGGTGTCATCAACCCGAACTATCACCGGCCGAACCGGCCGCATTTCGACGCCATCGAGATGAAGGGCGGCGGCGATGCGGTGTCGGCGGCGCGTGCCGTGCTGCAGACCGGCGAGTTCGACTTCGCCTGGAACATGCAGGTCGAAGACGAGATTCTTCAGCGGCTGGAAAAGGGCGGCAAGGGCCGTGTCATCTTCAACAAAGGCGGCGGCATCGAGCACATCCAGCTCAACAACACCGATCCCTGGACCGAGGTCGACGGCGAACGCTCCAGCCTCAAGACCAAGCACCCGATCCTGTCGGACCCGGCGGTGCGTCAGGCGCTGGCGCTGCTGGTCGACAAGGACTCGGTCGAGAAGCACATCTACGGTCGCACCGGGGCGGCGACGGCGAACTTCATCAACAACCCGGAGCGCTTCCGGTCCAAGACGACGAAGTATGAGTTCAACGTCGACAAGGCCAACGCTCTTCTCGACAAGGCCGGCTGGGCCAGGGGCGCCGACGGCATCCGGGCCAAGGACGGCAAGAGGCTGAAGCTCGTCTACCAGACATCGATCAACCAGCCGCGGCAGAAGAACCAGGCGATCGTCAAGCAGGCTGCCCAGAAGGCCGGCATCGACATGGAGCTGAAGTCGGTGACGGCATCGGTGTTCTTCTCCTCCGACGTCGCCAATCCCGACACCTACACCAAGTTCTACTGCGACCTGCAGATGTACAACAACAGCAGCCAGCCCGACCCGGAAATATTCCTGCGCCAGTTCTGTTCGTGGGAAGCCGCCACCAAGGAGAACAAATGGCAGGGCCGCAACATCACGCGCTGGCAGAACCAGGAATATGACGACACCCACAAGGCGGCCCAGGTCGAGGTTGATCCGATCAGGCGCGCCGCCATGCTGATCAAGCTGAACGAGCTGGCCGTGAACAACCAGGTCGTGATCCCCGTCGTCGCCCGACTTGGCGTCGCGGCCGCGAGCACCAAACTCGTCCTGGAACTCAGCGGCTGGGACAACAACACCTGGGATCTCGCGAACTGGTACCGCGAGGCCTGAGGATCAGGCCTTCGGTGCCAGCCTTTCCCGATCCCGGTCGGGATGGTGGAACAGAAGCACGACCAGCACAGATGACAGCGCGAGCGCCGTCATCAGCAGGAAGCCGTCGGCGAACGAACCGCGCAGGTTCAGCACCCAGCCGGTGATGGCGGGGGCCAGGAAACCGGCGATGGCGAAAGCGAAATCCATGATGCCGAGCGCCGTTGCCGCGCGGTGCGGGACGATATCGACATTCACCGCATAGTAGGCCGCGTTGGCGCCCATGGAGGCCGCGACCGCCACCGTGATCCCCGCGATCGCCACGGTGAGATTGTCGGTGAGCGCCACTGGAACGACCGCCAGTGCCGCGA
Source organism: Reyranella sp. (assembly GCA_030679805.1). Classification (GTDB taxonomy): domain Bacteria; phylum Pseudomonadota; class Alphaproteobacteria; order Reyranellales; family Reyranellaceae; genus Reyranella. The sequence continues at coordinate 6,291 of JAUXST010000690.1, forward strand.
CGAGCTGGCTGCCGGCGATCAGCCAGGAGCGGGCGACTCGCAGGCGGCCGGTGGTCTTCAGCAGATAATCCGACCAGCGCCCAAGCAGCCACAGCAGGACCGCGGCCGACAGCCAGGGCAGTACCGTGAACAGGCCCACGGTCTGCAGGTTGAGTCCGTACTTGCGTTCCAGATAACTCGGCAGCCACGTCATGAAGAAGAACAGGAAGTAGCCGAAGACGAAGAAGGCCCAGTAGTTGGCGAGCAGCGTCCTGTTGGTCAGGAGCGATTTTAGCACGCCGGGCTCGGGCCAGGATTTCAGCGCTGCGTGCGGCGCTGCGGTGACCGACGGATCACTCGTCCGGATATGGGCGAGCTCGGTTGTGTTGACGAAGCGCGACTCGGCGGGATCGTCGCGGAACAGGAAATACCACAGCGGCACCCAGGCGGCCGACAGGACGAACAGGGCCGCGAAGGTGAGGCGCCAGTCGAACCAGCCCAGGAGCTGCGTGACGATGGGCCCGCCGACGGCGAGCGCCAGCGGCACGGCGAACAGCGCGTTGCCGAGCGCGGTCGCCCGCTCGTGCGGCGACAGCCAGTGACTGACGGCGCCGGTCAGGGCGGGGAAGTTGGGGCCTTCGGAGACGCCCAGCAGCACGCGTGCCGCGTAAAGGACCGCCAAGCCGCTGGCGAGCGCCGTTGCCCCGATCGACAGGCTCCACAGGACGGCGGCGACGGTGAGGACGATGCGCGCACCGTAACGGTCCACGGCGAAACCGCCGAACAGGGTGGTGAGCGCATAGCCGAGGCCGAAGGCGCCCAGGATGGCGCCGGTGTCGCCGGGCGAGAGACCGAGGTCGAGCTGCATCGCGGGGATGGCATAGGAAATGGCCGCGCGGTCGATATAGTTTACGCCGGTGATCGCAAACAGCAGGAAGACGATGAACCACCGGTAACGCGTGCGTGTCATCCGCTCCCCCGTCTTGTCCCTCGCCATGGAGCGTGCGAAGGAATGGTCCATCCTCGTAAGGATTCTAGATCATGTCCGACAACCCACCGATAGAATTCGCCTTTCCCGAGCTCAGGCGCTGGGAGAATGGCGGCGCCGCGCCCTACATCCATGTCCGCGACAGCGGCAAGCCGGGGCCGACCGTGATGGTGGCGGCGTTGACCCACGGCAACGAGGTCTCGGGTGCGATCGTGGTCGATGCGTTGCTCGCATCAGGCCTGAAGCCGCGCCAGGGCACGCTCATCTTCTCGTTCAACAACATCGAGGCCTATCACAGCTTCGATGCCAAGAATCCCTTCAAGTCGCGCATGATCGACGAGGATTTCAACCGCACCTGGGGCCGGCTCGACCAGCCGGCGACAACGCTCGAGACCCGTCGGGCGCAGGTGATCAAGCCCTTCGTCGAACGCGCCGACTTCCTGCTCGATCTTCATTCCATGCACGACGATTGCGTGCCGCTGATGCTGTGCGGGCCGCTCGACAGGGGCGTGGCGCTGGCGCAGAAGCTCGGCGCGCCGGTCGATATCGTGCGTGACCGCGGCCATGCCGCCGGCATGCGCATGCGCGACTACGGCGCGTTCGGCGATCCCAGGAGTTCCAGGACGGCCTTGCTGATCGAGACTGGCCAGCACTGGCGGGCCTCGTCCGTCTCCGTGGCCAAGGACGTGACGGCGCGCTTCCTCGCCGAGACCGGCATCGCGGAGGAAGCCGACTTGCCGGCGGGCTGGAAGCAGTCCGCGCCGTCCCAGCAGCGTGTCGTCCAGGTCACCCACGCCATCGCCACCAAGCGCGGCAACTTCATCACGGCGCGCCGCTTCGAGGGCCAGGAAGTGATCGCCAAGGCCGGCACCGTGCTCGGCCACGACGACGGCGAGCCGGTGACGACGCCCTACGACAACTGCGTGCTGGTGATGCCGTCGATCAATCGGCCGCTCAGGGCCGGCGTCACGGTTGTTCGTCTGGGTCGGTTGCTCTGAGGCCAGCCGATCCGAGTTCAGGGGGCCGGCGCAGCACGTAGCGCAGCTCCGACATCCTGATGACGCCCAGCAGCGCGCCGAGCGCGGCATAGACGCCGCCGCCCACCACGCAGGTGGCCAGCAGGGCGAGCGTGCCCTTGAGGTCGGCGTGTGCCATCGCGGGCATCAGCCACCCCAGCGCCGCCCACAGCGCGGCACCCATCCCCAGCGTGGCAGCCACCATGCGCAAGCTCCGGGACGAGAGCCGGCCATCGGGTGACCATTGCCCGCGCCGTAGCAGGACGGCGGCCAGAAGCGCTGCGTTCAACCAGCCCGACAGGGACGAGGCGAGCGCAATGCCGAACTGGGCCAGCGTCGTGCCGTAGAGGAAGACGATGTTCAGGACGACGTTGGTCGCGATCGCCACGATCGCGATATAGAGCGGCGTCCGCGTGTCCTCGCGGGCGAAGAAGCCCGGCGCCAACGCCTTCACCACGACGAAGGCCGGCAGTCCGACGGCAAAGGCCGCAAGTGCTGCCGCGGTGCGCGCCGTGTCCTGCGCGGTGAAGCGACCGTGCTCGAACAGGATGCGGATGATGGGCTCGGCCAGCAGCCACAAGGCCAGCGCCGCCGGCAGGCTGAACAGCAGGCCATATTCGATGGCCCGATTCTGGTTGGCCATCGCCGAGGCGGTCCGGCCGGCGCGCAGCTCGCGGGCGAGCAGCGGCAGCAGCGCGGTGCCGATGGCGATGCCGACCACCCCGAGCGGCAGCTGCGCGATGCGGTCGGCGTAATAAAGTGCCGAGATCGTGCCGACCGGCAGCAGCGAGGCCCACACGACATCGAGCATGGTGCTGATCTGCTGCACGCCGCCGCCGATGGCGACGGGGGTCGCGAGCTTGACCAGCCGGGCTACCCGCGCCGTCCAGCGCGGCCGCACCAGCGTCATGCCGATGCCGTCGCGCGTGCAGGCAACCAGCAGCCACAGCCATTGCAGCACGCCCGCGATGGCCACGCCGAGCGCCGCCGCATAACCACTGCTGGGCAGGAAGGGCGTCAGGCCGAGAACGGCGCCGATCAGGGTGAGGTTCAGGAGGATGGGGGTCGCCGCGACATGGGCGAAGCGGTCGATGCTGTTCAGCACGCCGCCGTAGAGCGAGACGAGCGAGATGAACAGCAGGTAGGGAAAGGTGATGCGGCCGAACTCGACAGCCAGCGCAAAGGTCGGAGGATCGTCGCGCATGCCGGGCGCCAGCACCGCCATCACCCAGGGCATGGCGAGGATCAGCAGCACCGCGAAGGGCACCAGCACCAGCAGCAGCGCCGCCTGCGCCTGGCGTGCGAACACGATCGCCTCCGCCCGCCCCCGCTCGTGGTGTTCGCGCGCGAACAACGGCACGAAGGCCGCGGAGAAAGCGCCCTCGGCGAACAGGCGGCGGAAAAAGTTCGGCAGCTTGAACGCCACGAAGAAGGCATCGGCCACCGCGCCGGATCCGAGGACGGCCGACAGCACGATGTCGCGCACGAAACCCACGACCCGGCTGATCAGCGTAAAGCTGCCGACCGTGGCGATGGCGCGCGCGAGGCTCATATGACCCTCTCCACCGCCATAATTCTGTCACTGCGCGCTGGCATATTCTTTCTCGGTGGTGGCCGGCGATGTGATGGCCGGTTTAAACCGCCACCACGGCCGGTCCCCAAAAAGGGCCGGTTTTTTATTGGGCATTCGCCAGCTTCAAGAGCGTCTCGCGATCCTGGGCGACCAGCTTCTTGTAGTCGCCGACGATCTTCTCCAACTCGTCGGCCGGCAGCACGCTCTCCAAGTCGGAAAATCCCTGCGGCGCCCGTTGCTCGACGATGTCGAGCATGACGTCGATGCCCTTGCGCCGGTTGCTGTCGACGATGCGCGCGGTCGGCGGCAGCCGGCGCTGTTCGTAGCGCTGCAGGGCGGCTTCGGGATCTCCACCGGCAATGAGTTCCTGGGTGATCGCCTCGCCGTCGAGGATCGCCTGCGACGCGCCGTTCGAGCCGATCGGATACATCGGATGGGCGGCGTCGCCCAGCAGCGTCACGCGGCCGTGCGACCAGCGCGGCAGCGGATCGCGGTCGATCATCGGGAATTCCAGGATCGTATGGGCGGCGCGAATGACGCCGGGCACGTCGAGCCAGTCGAATTTCCAGTCCTCGAAGCGCGGCAGGAAGTTGGCGAGCTTGCCCGCCTTGTTCCAGTCCTCGCGCGAGGGCAGCGCGCCGTCGCCCGCCATGTCGCCGACGTGCAGGTCGCAGATCCAGTTGATCAGCGCCTCGCCGCGCTCGGCATGGGCGCGGCTGATCGGATAGCAGACGAACTTCTGGGTGTGATGGCCCGCCTGCACCATGGTGGCGCCGCCGAGGTAGGGCTTGCCCACGGTGACGCCGCGCCACATCAGGATGCCCTGCCACTTGGGCGGGCCTTCGTCGGGATAGAACCTGCCGCGCACGGCGGAATGGATGCCGTCGGCGCCGATCAGGATGTCGGCCTCGGCGGTCTCGGCGGCGCGTCCGTCGCGATCGACGAAGCTTGCCGTGACCTTGCTGCCCTTCTGCGTGAAGTCGGCGATGCGGCGCCCGAACTTGATCCTGTCGGCGCCCAGCATCTCAGCGGCGGCGTGGAACAGGATCATCTGCAGCTCGCCGCGATGGATCGAGAACTGCGGCCATGGCAGGCCGGCGTGACGGCCACGCGGATCGGCCCAGATCGTCTGGCCGTGGCGGTTGGCGTAGCGCAGCTCGCGCGTCTCGATCGCGGTGGCCGCCAGGGCGGGCTCGAGGCCGAGGCCGCAGAGGATGCGAACGGCGCCGGCCTGGATGTTGATGCCGACGCCCAGTGGCCTGAGTTCGCCCACCGCCTCGAACACCTCGACATCGAAGCCCGCGCGATGGAGGCACATCGCCGCAACGAGCCCGCCGATGCCGGCACCGGCAATGACGATCTTCATCGCAGGCTACGCGTCGCGGCTGAGGCCACGATACAGCAGCGCGGCCTGGTAGGCGGCCCAGCGCTCGGCCTGGGTGTCGGCGAGTTCGCGCAGGTAGGCCCAGCTGTAAATCCCGGAATCGTGCCTGTCGTCGAACACGATGCGGATCGCGTAATGGCCGACCGGCTCGACCGCCGCGATCTTCACGTGACGCCGGCCCGAGACGATTTTCTTCTGGCTGGGGCCATGGCCCTGCACCTCGGCGGACGGGCTCTCGACACGCAGATACTCGGCGGGCAACGAACAGTTGGTGCCGTCGGAGAAATCGATTTCGAGCCGGCCCTCTTCCTTGAAGACGCGCAGCTCGGCCGGCCACGGCGCCGTCGCCGATTCGTAGCTGCCGCCGTCGGGCACGGCCTTGATGAAATCGTCGGTGGCCGTCATGGCACATCCCTCAACTGGCGCGCTTCGCTCACCAGGATGATCGGAATGCCGTCGCGGATGGGATAGGCGAGGCCGGCCTTGCGGCTGATCAGCTCGCCGGCCGCCGCGTCGTACTCCAGCGGGCCGTGCGTGGCC
>JAUXST010000693.1 GCA_030679805.1 Reyranella sp.
CCTAGGCACTGGCCTGGGCAAGGGGCGCTAGCGGAGACCGACGACGACGCGCGTCTGCGAGCGCACGTACGGCGCGAAGGTGCCCCAACCGCGCATCGCGGCAAACTCCTTCGTCTCGACGGCGGCGGGTGAGTCGAGTTCGTAGACCGTGGTGTAAAGCTTCGTAGGGATACGCCTGCTTTGCCCTCGGTCACTTTCCGAAATCTGTCCGGAGGAGAGGTAGCGGCGGCCGGCCAGCACTCCGAGGCAAGCGAGTGCGTCGGGCAGGTGGACGTCGTCGTACCAGCGATTCCACGCGGCTTCGACGGAGGCGTCGACTTCGGCGGTCACGATCAGCAGGCAATTCGGCAATGCAGTCATTCGGCATTCCTCTTGCACGGAAGCGTCTGACACTATGGAATGTAATCCAAGTAAAACATTCAAGAGGGGATGGTTCATGCGGAAACTGGTTTGGCTCGCCGCCGCGGCGGCGGCCGTTCTCGGAGCGGCAGCCGCAGAGGCTCAGGACACGCCGCGCAAGGGCGGCGCGATCCGGATGACGGCGCCCTATGCCGCGAGCTTCGGCAGCCTCGACCCGCACGTGACGCCGCGCGCCCAGGACGACATCGTCAACAAGGCGATCCAGCGCACGCTCTATAACTGGGATACCGCAGCCAACAAGCTCGTGCTCGAGCTCGCCAAGTCCGTGTCGGTCTCGGCCGACGGCCTCACTTATACCTACAAGCTGCGCGACGACGCCTACTTCCACAACGGCCGCAAGATGACGGCCGACGACCTGATCTTCTCGTACACGCGCATCATGGACGGCAGCAAAGGCTATCCCGGCGCGCGCTACGTCCGCCTGATCAAGGGGGCGGTCGACGTCGAGAAGGGCCAGGCCAAGGAGATCTCCGGCCTGAAGAAGATCGACGATTTCACGCTGGAGATGACGATCACCGACCGCGTCGATCCGGGCTACTACTTCTTCGCCGGCTCGACTGCCATCCTGCCCAAGGAGGAGGTCGAGAAAGGCAACTTCGCCTCCAACCCGGTAGGCCTCGGGCCGTTCAAGTTCAAGGAACACATTCCCGGCTCGCGCGTCACGACCGAGCGCTTCGACAAGTTCTACAAGCCCGGCAAGCCCTACCTCGACAAGCTCGAGGTGCTGATCATGGCCGAGGCCGCCGCACGCGACGTCGCCTTCCGCAACAAGGAGATCGACACCTCGATCCTGGGACCGGCCCAGTACGTCGCCTATCGCGCCGATCCGCAGCTCTCCAAGGGCATCCTGGAAGTGGCGGAGATGTTCACCCGCGCCATGACGATGAACCACGACTCCATCAAGCCGTTCCAGGACAAGCGGGTGCGCCAGGCGATCGCCTACGCGATCGATGCCGACCTGATCATCAAGCGCCTGGTCAAGGACAAGGCCTATCGCGCCACCAGCTGGCTGCCGCCCTCGTCGTCCGCCTTCGACAAGACGGTGAAGCCCTATCCATACGATCCCGAGAAGGCCAAGAAGCTGCTGGCCGAGGCGGGTTATCCCAACGGCTTCGAGTTCGAATGGACGACCAGCCAGAACGAGAGCTGGGGCCTGCCGATCGTCGAGGCGGTGATCCCGATGCTGGCCAAGGTCGGCATCAAGGTGAAGCCGAAGCTGGTCGAGGTCACGGTGCTGACCGAGATCGCGATGAAGGGCGATCACCAGGCCTACATCGGCTCGAACCTGACCGGCCCCGATTCGCTGGCGACGCTGCGCTGCTACTACTCCAAGACGCCGCGCACGGCCTGCAACTACACGGGCTTCAAGAACGCCGCATTCGACAAGCTGCTCGACGATGCCGCCCAGGAAGGCGACATGGCCAAGCGCGACGAGCTCCTGAAGAAGGCCAACAACCTCCTCTACGACGAGGCGCCGGTGTGGTTCTTCAACTACAACAAGGCGGTGATGGCCTATCAGCCGTGGGTGCACGGCCTGCAGGCCAACCCGACCGAGATCACGCATCAGTACCCCGAGGACATCTGGGTCGATGCCAGCTCGCCGGCCAAATAGCCGCAGCAGAAAGTAAAGGATCCCTCGCGATGCTCGGGATGACGCCAGTATTGTCATCCCGAGCGTAGCGAGGGATCTTTAGAGTTTCAGTAATGCTCCTCGTCCTCGGCCGCCGCCTCGCCAACGTCATTCCGACGATGCTTGCCGTCGTGGCGCTCGTCTTCCTGTTGTTCTCCGTCCTGCCGGGCAGCTTCATTTCCGGCATGAACGAGGATGGGCGCTCGACCATGGACCCGGCGGTGATGGAGCGCATGCGCAAGGAGATGGGTCTCGACGACCCGCTGCTCGAGCGCTTCGCCAAGTACGTCGCCCATACCGCCATGGGCGATCTCGGCACGTCCTTCCGCACGCGCGAGCCGGTGACCAAGATGCTGAGCGGCCGCATCTGGCCGTCGTTGAAGCTGGTCCTGGCCGCCATGACCTTCGCCATCCTGGTTGGCGTGACCCTGGGCTTTCTCGCCGCCCTCAGGCCCGGCAGCTGGATCGACACGGCGTCGATGGTCGGCGCCATCTCGGGCCTGTCGCTGTCGCAGTTCTGGTTCGGCCTGATGCTGATGTACCTGTTTGCACTGAAACTCCAGTGGCTGCCGAGCTTCGGCTATGGCGACGGCGGCCTGCGCAATCTCATCCTGCCCGCGATCGCCTTGGGTGTCGGCCCGATGGCGCTGCTGGCCCGCACCACGCGCGCCGCCGTGCTCGATGTGCTCAATGCCGACTTCGTCCGCACCGCGCGCAGCAAGGGCATGAGCGAGCGCCGCGTTGTCGAATGGCACGTGCTGCGCAACGCTCTGGTGCTGGTCATCACCATCGTCGGCCTGCAGTTCGGTTCGCTGATGGGCCAGGCCGTCGTGGTCGAGAAGCTGTTCGCCTGGCCCGGCGTCGGGTCGCTGATGGTCGACTCGGTGTTCCAGCGCGACATGCCGACGGTCCAAGGCTGCATCCTGATGATCGTGCTGTTCTTCCTCGCCATCAACACGCTGGTCGACATCGCCTATGTCGTGATCGACCCACGGATCCGCTACCGATGAGCATCGCATTGAAGTTGCCTCGTCTGCGGCTCAAGGGCGGCACCTCCCTCTGGGTCGGAGGCAGCTTGGTCGCCATCGCCATCTCCGCCGCGATCCTGGCACCGGTGATCGCGCTCACCGATCCGGTGATGGACGCCAACCTGATGAACGCCGAGATCGCGCCCTGCTGGGAATATCCCTTCGGCACCGACGCCCAGGGTCGCGACATCTATTCGCGCATCGTCTACGGCGCCCGCATATCGCTGAGCGTCGGCATCATCAGCCAGGTCTGCAACAGCCTGATCGGCGTCACGCTGGGTCTGACCGCCGGCTACTGGGGCGGCTGGTGGGACGACCTGGTGAGCGGCCTCACCAACCTGATGCTGGCGATCCCTTCGCTGGTCTTCGCGCTCGCCATCATGGCGATCCTCGGGCCCGGCCTGGTGAGCCTCGTAATCGCGCTCGGCCTCACCAGCTGGTCCTACTCCTGTCGCAT
>JAUXST010000697.1 GCA_030679805.1 Reyranella sp.
CGCCACGAGGCCGACGTCGCCGTTATGGCCAAGAGCGTGTCCGATCCGCGCCTGCATGCCGTCCGGCTGCGCACCGACCGGGTGGTGCTGTTCGCGCCCGCCAAACACCCGCTCGCCCGCAAGGGTCGCGCGCCGCTCGCCGCCCTCAACGGCCAGGAGCTGGTGCTGCGGGAGCGCGGCTCGATCACGCGTGAAGTCCTGGAACAGGCCATGGCCGCGGCCGATGTCCGGCCGGGCTCCATCGTAGAGGTGCAGACCCGCGAAGGCGTGCGCGAGGCGGTGGCAGCAGGGTTCGGCGTCGGCGCCGTCTTCGCCAGCGAACTGGGCGAGGACCGCCGCTTCAGGCGCATCACCGTCGCCGACAGCGATCTCGCGGTCGCCGAATACGCGCTCTGCCTGCAGGAACGCCGTCGCGTGGCGCTGGTCCGCGCCTTCATGGACGTGGCGACGCGGCTGGCGTCATGAATCAGCAGACGTAACAAATCAGTCAAAAAACTTTAACCGACTCCGAGTGAGGCGTAGGATTCGCCCATCATGCACGGCGTAGAGACGATCCTGAACGTTCTGGGCAGCGTGGCTTTGCTGCTATGGGGCGTGCGCATGGTCCGCACCGGCCTGACGCGCGCCTTCGGCGCCACGCTGCGCCGTGCCATCGCCGCCTGTTCGCGTAACCGCTTCACCGCCTTCGTGGGCGGGCTCGCCATCACAGGGCTGCTGCAGTCGAGCACCGCGACGGCACTGCTGCTCTCCTCCTTCGCCGGTCGCGGCCTGATCCCCCTCGGCATCGCGCTCGCCGTCATGCTGGGTGCCGATGTCGGAACCACCATCGCGGCCCAGATCCTGTCGTTCGATCTGGGCTGGGTCTCGCCGCTGATGATCGGCATCGGCGTGATCTCCTTCCTGTCGAGCGAGTCCGAGAAGGCGCGCCATCTCGGCCGCGTCGCCATCGGGCTCGGCCTGATGCTGCTGTCGCTGAGGCTGCTGGCGCTCGCCACCCTGCCGCTGCGCAGCGCGCCGGCCTTCATGGCGGCTCTCGAGGGCCTGCAGGACGAATACGTGATCGCGGTCGTGCTGGGCACGCTCGCCACCTGGTTCGTGCATTCGAGCCTATCAATCGTGCTGCTAGTCATGTCGTTTGCCGGCAGCGGCCTTGTCGAGCCGAAGCTGGCGCTTGCCCTGGTGATCGGCGCCAACATCGGCGGCGCGCTGGCGCCCTACATGGCGCAGGCCAGCGCGGAGGTGGAAGCACGCCGCGTGCCGCTCGCCAATCTGATCACGCGCGGCATCGTCGGTCTCGCCATCCTGCCCTTCCTGGGCCCGGCGCTGCAGGCGATGAGCTGGATCGACCCTTCGGCGACGCGGCTCGCGGTCAATTTCCATACCGCGTTCAACTTCGCGGTCGCGATCTTCTTCCTGCCGCTGATCGACGTCATCGCCTGGGTCTGCCGACACCTGCTGCCCGACAAGCCGGTCCCCGACGATCCCGGCAAGCCACGCCATCTCGACCCCAACGTGCTCGATTCGCCCGCCGAAGCCTTGGGCTGCGCCTTGCGCGAGACGCTGAACCTCGGCGATCGCGTGGCCGACATGCTGCGCGAGACCATCACCGTCTTCGACCGCAACGACCCCAAGGCGGTAAAAGCCATCGAAGCAGCCGACGATTCCGTCGACCGGCTCTACGAGGCGATCAAGCTCTATCTCATCCAGACCTCGCGCAACGAGCTCGGCGAAGAGGACGGCAAGCGCTATGTCGAGATCCTGACTTTCACCACCAACCTCGAGCATGTCGGTGACATCATCGACAAGAACCTGATGGAACTCGCGGCTAAGAAGATCAGGAACCGCTACGCCTTCTCCCCCGAGGGCATGGCCGAGCTGCGCGCCATCCATTCCCAGGTGCTGGAGAACCTGCGGCTGGCGCTGAACGTCTTCACTACGCGCGACATCACGCTCGCCCGACGCCTGGTCGCCGAGAAGACCGCCATGCGCGAGGCTGAGGCCCGCGCCGCCGACAGCCACTATGCCCGCCTGCGCGAGGGCCGGCCGGAGTCGATCGAGACCAGCTCGATCCATATGGACGTGATCCGCGACCTCAAGCGCATCAACGGCCACCTGACGACGGTTGCCTATCCCATCCTCGAGGCCGCCGGCGAACTGGCCGAATCGCGCCTCAGAATCGTGCAGACCGAGGCGACAGGCCAGCCAGCACCTTCTGTCTGATCACTTCTGGAGATCGGCCTTGCGGTCCGCTCCGTGTCACTCAATATGAGTGTCGCCGAGCGGATAACGCGCTCTGGAATGTGATGTAGATGGTACGCGCAAAAACATCGACCAAAGGCCCGGACAGATGGATCCTGGCCCGCTCCTTCCGCCACAGTGGCGGCATGAGGTGGGTCTCCGATTTGCCTCCAGAGCTGTCGAGCGACACTGACAACAATGATTTTCCGTACCGGTCGCCCCTGCGGTTGCTGGAGGACGGTAGGGAACTTGGGCCGGCCCATGCCCTTCATGCGACCATCCAAGATTCCGGCGACGGCCGGTACTCGTTCTGGCTAGGAGTCGTTTACTTCTCCACCTCCGATGGAAGCGACCCCAATACCAATGGCCGCGCCTATGCGGTGGGGCGGGTTTCACCGCGTCCGGATTCCAGGAGTGTGCTGCGTGCCATTGCTCCTTCCAGCGCCGGACCGCAATGGTCGGCGCCCGATCGTCCGTTTCGTTGTGCCGTTCTGGGGCTCGGCAATCGTGGCCGTGCCCTGGCGCGGATAGTCGCCGGCCTCGCTGGCGCTGAAATCGCCTGGCTTGTCGACACGGCCCCCGCGCGTGTCGAGCAGATGCGGGCAGATCTCAACCTTGCGGAGGCCCGGACCGGCACGGATTTTGTCGCGGCACTTTGTGATCCCGAGGTCGACGCGGTGTTCATCACGTTGCCCGACCACCTTCATCGTCTCGTCGCCGAACAGGCCTTTCGCGCCGGCAAGCATGTCTTCCTGGAAAAGCCCATCGCCACCACCGCTCCGGATGGAAAGGCGATTGTCGCCGCCTGGCAGGCCAGCGGCCGAATCCTCCAGATCGGCCATGTGCTCCGCGGGACGCCATTCTACCAGGCCATCCGCAACGTTATCCGCCAAGACCGGCTGGGGCCAATCCGGGTGATCAGCCTCAGCGAGCAGCTCAGCGTCGCCCATGGCGCGAGCTTCCTGAGGCGATGGCATTCGGATGCCGGACGGTCAGGCGGCTTGATCGTTCACAAGTCGTGCCACGACCTCGACCTGGTCTGCTGGTTGCTCGATACGCGGCCTCGCCTTGTCGGCAGCCTCGGCGGCTTGAGCACATTCAAGAAGCCGCCCCCGGCGCCCTTCTGCTCGCAATGCAGCGTGCGGCCCGAGTGTCCCTATGCAGATACCGGCCTTCATGAGAACCGAACCAAGGCCGAGCGCACCGATCCCAGTGCCTACGGCCTCGATCGTTGTGTCTTCCGGTTGGACGAAACGATCGTCGACAATCAGGTCGTGTCGTTCGAATTGGAGAATGGCACACGGGGCACCTACTACCTCGCGATGCAAGGACCAATCCGAAGCGAGCGGCGGATCACCCTGATCGGCGACTCGGCGCGTCTCGACGGTGTCTTCGAAGACGGCCGCTTTACCGTGACCTACACCGATCCCGACCGCGAGCGGCTCGCCTGGTCCACAAAAGGTCGCAAACTCGGCGGCCACGGTGGCGGCGACCTGTCCACCGTCACCAGCTTCCTCAATGCCTGCGTCGGCCGGTCTCCTGCGCCGATCAAGACGGTCCGGGACGCTTTGGCTGGCCTCGTCTTCGCCACCTCCGCCGAACGTTCACGGACTACCCACCAGATGGTGACCCTGGAAGACGAGGACTTTCAGCTCGACAAGGTATGACGATTGACGCCGGCGCGATTGGTATCGCTTTGAAGGGGCCGAGATCTTCCTTTTCGTAGGAGGTGTAGACGACCACTTCCTGGGCCGATGCGATGAAACGCATGCCCACTCCACTTACAGCTTGATGCGTGCTCCCGCGGAATCGAAGGGGCATCGCAGCGACACCTTTGCCTTGAGCCGGGTGCCGGCAAGATCGACCTCGAAGCGACCGGCATCGAGCCATGCGGTATCGATGCCGGCGCCGTCGTCGCGTTTCACGTAGCCCATCCCGACCGATGCGCCGATCGTGTGGCCGTAGCCCGCGGATGTGAGATCGCCGACCGGCTTGCTGTCGCGCAGCAGCGCCTCGCCGCCCCACAGGAGCGGCTCGCCGTCCGCGAGCACGACCGACACCAGACGTCGCGTCAGCGGCTTGCCTTTGGCCTCGACCAGCGCCTTTTGGCCGATGAAGCCACCAGGCTTGTCGAGTTTCACCGCCCAGCCGAGGCCAGCCTGGAATGGTGTGTCGTCGGGCGTCAGCTCGCGCCCCCAGGCGCGATAGCCCTTCTCGAGGCGCAGCGTGTCGACGGCATAGTAGCCGGCATCGCGCAGGCCGAATTCGACACCCGCCTCATGCAGGGTCTCGAACACCGTGACGGCGAATTCGACCGGTATGTAAAGTTCCCAGCCGAGTTCGCCCATGTAGGTGCGGCGCGAGGCGAACACCGTGGCATGGCCCACGCCGATCTCGCGGATGGAGGCGAAGGGGAATGCCTCGTTGGAAAAGTTGGCGCGGCTGACTTTCTGGAGCAACGCGCGGCTCCGAGGCCCCATCACCGAAAGCACGGTCCAGGCCGCCGTCACGTCGGTCAGCGTGGCGTGCGCGCCCTCGGGCATGTGGCGGCCGATCCAGTCGGCGTCGCGCGTCACCTGGGCCGAGCCCGTCACGATCATGAATCTGTCGCGGCCCAGGCGGGCGATGGTGAGATCGCTCTCGAAAGTTCCACGATCGTTCAGCATCCCGGTATAGACCGTGCGGCCCACAGGCACGACGACGTCGTTGGCCGAAAGGTGCTGCAGCACCTTCTCGGCATCGCGCCCCTGCATCAGGAACTTGCCGAAGGAGGTCTCGTCGACGACCGTCACGCCCTCGCGGGTGGCGCGGTGCTCGGCCGCGACATGGTCGAACCATTCGCCACGGCCCCAGCCATACTGCATGTCCGGCGACTTGCCGGTGCCGGCAAACCAGTTGGGCCGCTCCCAGCCCATCTTGTTGCCGAACCAGGCGCCGCGCGCCTTCAGGCGGTCATAGAGCGGCGAGCGGCGGAACGGCCGGCCGCTCTCCTGCTCGCGCTGCGGCCACGGCATCTTGTAGTGCAGACCCAGCGTCTCGGCGACGCGCGCCCGCAGCCAGGAGTCGTTGCCATGGAAGCCCGCGAAGCGGCGGATGTCGACCGGCCAGAGATCCATCGTCGGCTCGCCGGCCACGATCCATTCGGCCAGCGCCATGCCGGCGCCGCCGGAACTCGCGATGCCCATCGAATTGAAGCCGGCGCCGACGAAGAAGCCCCGGAGGTTCGGCGCTTCGCCCAGAATGTAGTTGAGGTCGGGCGTAAAGCTTTCCGGGCCGTTCATGAAAGTCTTGATACCGGTCTTCTCCAGCGCCGGGACGCGGATCAGGGCATTGTCCATCAGGATCTGGAACTGGTCCCAGTCGTCCGGCAGCATGCCGAACTCGAAATCGTCGGGAATGACATCCTTGTTCCACGGCTTGGCGTCAGGCTCAAAACCGCCCATCAAGAGGCCGCCGACCTCCTCCTTGAAGTAGATGTAGCCGTCGGGATCGCGCATTACCGGCAGGTCGCGCGGCACGTTCTCCATCTTCTCGGTGACGATGTACATGTGCTCGCAGGAATAGAGCGGCACCGTGACGCCGACCATGCGCCCGACCTGCCGCGCCCATTGGCCTCCGCAGTTGACCACGATCTCGGCGGTGATCGGGCCTTCGGTCGTCTTCACGCCGGTGACGCGTCCGTCCTTGGTGTCGATGGAGGTCACGCGGGTCTTCTCGAAGATGCGGACACCACCGTTGCGCGCGCCCCTGGCCAGCGCCTGGGTGATGTCGGCGGGATTAGCCTTGCCGTCGCCAGGCAGCCATACCGCGCCCACCAGATCGTCGGTGCGCATGATGGGATACTTGTCGCCGGCCTCTTTGGGCGTCAGCGGCTCGCAAGCGACGCCCTGGGCGTTGGCCATGGCAACCGACCGGCGCAGCAGCACCATGCGCTCCTCGGTACGCGCCACCGAGAGTGAGCCGCACTGCTTCCAGCCGGTGGCGAGCCCGGTTTCGGCCTCGAGCCTGGCGTAGAGATCGGTGCTGTAGCGGATCAACCGCGTCAGGTTCTGGTAACTGCGGAGCTGGCCCACGAGGCCCGCGGCATGCCAGGTCGTGCCGCCGCTCAGGCGGCCCTGCTCCAGCAACACCACGTCCTTCCAGCCGAGCTTGGCCAGATGATAGGCCGTCGAGCAGCCCATGATGCCGCCACCGATGATGACGACGCGGGCCTGGGTGGGAAAATTCGGTGCCATGTCAGAGACGACCGTTTACGGCCGCGTCGTACATCCTGCGCATCTCGGGAACCCCCGCTTTCACCGGATTGCCGCCGGCCGTCGGATCGACCGCGGCCATCTCGGCGAACTTGTCGAGATGGCTCTCCTTCACGCCGAGTTCTGCCAGCGTGTGCGGGATGCCGATCTTGCGACGGATATCCAGCGTCCATTCCATGAAGCCGTCGAATGTCGGATTGCGCAACCCGAGCCAGCGCGACAGGCGCACGATCTTTTCTTCGATGGCCGGCCGGTTGAACTTCAGCACGTAGGGCATGGCGACCGCATTGGTGAGGCCATGATGCGTGTCGAGTGTCGAGCCGACGGGATGCGACAGCGAGTGGATGGCGCCCAGTCCCTTCTGGAAGGCGGTCGACCCCATCTGGGAGGCCGCGAGCATGTGGC
>JAUXST010000702.1 GCA_030679805.1 Reyranella sp.
GCCCGACGAACTGGCCGACATCGAGCGCGACCTGCATGATATCCTGGGTCGCCTGCCGGTCGCCAAGGGCGCGCCGCGCGATGCCAAGGGCCGGCCGGCCCTGGGAGCCGATTGCCAGGGGCCGAACCTCCTGTGGGCCGCACCGCTGGGCGACCCGTTCGGCGGCACGAGTCTCGCCAACGGACGCCATCCGGTAAAAATGTTCGAACCGAAGGCTGCCCTGGGAGCGCCGAAGGAAGTCGTCTATCTGATCCTGGGGTCGCTGCAATTCTCGGAGGCGGCGCTGCGCGTCTATGGCCATCCCGGCCTGCTCGCCGTCGCCGCCGCGATCAACGGCCCGGACTTCACGCCCTTCAACGAGGCACTGTGGATCAAGGAGCCCGGCCGCGGCGCCTCGGTCGCCTGGCATCAGGACGGCACGACGCATTGGGACAGCCCGCAATGGGACGAGGGCATCCATGGCTTCAACTTCATGGGCCAGCTCTACGGCTGCACCGCGGCCAACGGCGTGTGGGTCGTGCCGGGCTCTCACAAGCTGGGCAGGATCGACATCAAGAAGTTGGCGACCGCCGCCGGAACCGAGCGGCTGCCCGACGCGGTGCCGATCATTGCCGCGCCGGGCGACGTCGCCATGACCAACCGCCAGGCGCTGCACGGCTCCTTCGCCAATACCAGCAAGGACTGGCGCGTGACGGTGAATTTCGGCTTCCACCGGCGGACGTCGGTTCTGGGCGTCACGGCCGGCGGCATCCACAACAAGGCCGCGACCTACGATGCCGAGCGCATTCGCGAACGGGCGCGCCTGATCGGCTATGCCATCGACGCCCGGCACAGGCGCTTTCCCGCCGAGACGCCCTACGTCTACAAGCCGCATGCCGACGCCGGCGACAGCTACCGCTGGGACGCCGCGGCCAAGGCCGGCCTAAAAGACTACAACCTGCTCGACCTCAGCATTTAGTCGCGGAGGGGGAGAGAAGATCTTCCGGACCGCGAGCCTCTGGCTCGCTTCAAAGTCTTTGCTGGGAGCGCGCCACTCATAGGCGCCAACTTACAAAACAACCTCACCCTGAGGAGGCTGCGAAGCAGCCGTCTCGAATCGGGCGAAGTAACCTTCGCCCTGTGGTGGGAACGAGCATCACGTCTGCTCCCCATCCTTCGAGACGCGCCCTTCGGGCGCTCCTCAGAGTTTGTGAATCTATTGGTGCCTCGACCAAAAGCCCCCTCATCCTGAGGAGCGCCGGCTTCGGCGCGTCTCGAATCGGGCGAAGTAACCTTCGCCCTGTGATGGGCAACAGACACCGCGTTTGTTGCCTATCCTTCGAGACACTCGCTGCGCTCGTTCCTCAGGATGAGGTCGTTGTTGGGGCGACGCCAAAGAGAATGCCAATAGATTCACAAGCTCTCAGGATGAGGACTTTGTTTGGAATGTCAGCAAAGTTAGCGCCTATGAGCGCGCCACTCCAGTGGTGCTCATCTGTCATGTTCGCACGAAGATGCGCAACTGGAGTTGCGCGCTCCCAGCCATGAAGCGAGCCAGAGGCTCGCGGTCCGGAAGAGAAAGACATCCTTCGCCTTCGTGCCCAACAACCGACAGAATGCGCCGGCAAGTCTCGCCGATATCGTGGCAAGGCGAAGGGGGTGCGCATGTATCAGATCTTTTGCTTCCTGGCGGCGATGATCGGCTATGGAGCAGCGGATGCGCAGTGTCAGGCGCTGCAGCCAGGCACGACCACGATCACGTTTCAATCTTCCACCTACAGCGACTTTCGCCAGCTCCTGGCGCGGGAGGCCGCGACCGGAACGGTTACGCTTCAAGGGAATCTGAGCTTTCCGGAAGAGAAGAAGGATCGATATCCCGTCGTCATCGTCGTTCACGGGATCACCGGCTACCGCGATGCCAATGAAGGCCATGCCGCCGCCGAACTGCGCAAGGCAGGCTTCGCGACTTTGACCTATGACAGCTTTGCCGCGCGCGGAACGACAGGGGCGGCCCTGTCGGGGACCCCTGCCTATTTGCCTGCCGGCGTGGCCGACGCCTACGCCGCGCGGCGGGCGCTGGCGAGCGATCCCAGGATCGATGCCGATCGAATTGCCGTTCTGGGTTTCTCGTTCGGCGGTGAAGTGGCTCACCTCACGGCATTCGAGCGGTTTCGAGCGGCGCTGGTCCCCGGACCAGGCCGGTTTGCCGCGCACGTCGCCTTCTATCCCGGCGGGAACCTTGGCGTGATTGCCGAACGCGGTGCCTATACCGGGTCGCCGGTGCTGATGCTGCTCGGCGAGAAGGACGACAATCTGCCGGTGGCGAAAATCGAGGGTTATCTCGCCTACGCCCGCGCCGCGGGAAACCCTGTTCCGATCGAAATCGTGATCTACCCGGGCGCCTACCATGCCTGGACGGTTCCCAGCCTCGTGACCCCGCGCTTCTACCCGGACTACGTCAGTACGAAGAAATGTCCGCTCATTCTGCTCGGGCCAACTGAGGTAGTGTCCCTGATCGACGGCCAGACAACGCCGTTCGACCCAGGCTCGGTTGCTGCGTGCACGGGGGCGGCACCGGGCTATTCAATGGCATTCGATGCGGCGGTTCGAGCGCAATCGATGACCGATGCGGTGCGCTTTCTTAAACGAAATCTCCAGCCATAGGCGCGGCGTGCCAGCGGGTCTCAGAGGCTCTCGACGATGACGATCTCCAACTCGCCCGCGCCGTCCTTCTTGCGGTGCGCCGCGGCCTCGAGGTACTCGGGCGAGTCGTGGCA
>JAUXST010000704.1 GCA_030679805.1 Reyranella sp.
TACAGCCAGGATCTGCGGGAGCGGGTTGTTGGCGCGATAGAGGATGGGCTGTCGACGCGCCAAGCGGCGGCGCGCTTCTCGATCGGCATAGCGACGGCGGGGGCGTGGAGCCGGCTGAAGCGTTCTCAGGGCGACGTTCGGCCGGCCAAACAGGGTAAGCCGAAGGGCTCGGTGCTCGATGCCCACGCGGACTTCATCCTGGGGGCACTGAGAGAGCAGCCCGATCTGACCCTCGACGAGATGGCCGAGCGGCTTGCCGCGGAGCGCGACGTGCGGGTGGTCAGGACGGCGGTCTGGAAGTTCCTCGACCGGCACGACATGACGCATAAAAAAAGACCGCGCATGCCAGTGAGCAAGAACGCCCTGACGTAAAGGCCGCCCGCGAGCGGTGGCTCGACGAGCAGCCCGGGTTCGATCCGCAGAGCCTGGTCTTCATCGACGAAAGCGGGCTATCGACCAAGATGGCACGCCTGCGCGGTTGGGCGCCGAAAGGCCAACGCTGCTACGCCGCCATCCCGCACGGACACTGGAAGACCGTTACCTTCGTCGGCGGATTGACCCTTGCCGGCTTCATCGCGCCGATGCTGCTCGACGGGCCGATGGACGGCGAGGTCTTCCGGGCTTGGTGCGAGCAGATGTTGGCCCCGGCATTGCGCCCGGGCGACATCGTCATCATGGACAATCTGGCCGCCCACAAGGTCGAGGGCGTCAGGCAGGCCATCGAAGCCTGTGGGGCAACACTGCTCTACCTGCCGCCCTACAGTCCCGATCTCAATCCCATCGAGAATGCCTTCGCCAAGCTCAAGGCCCACGTCCGAAAGGACGCTGCTCGAACCATCGAAGCCCTCGAAACTGCAGCGGCAGACGCTCTCCAAACCTTCAAGCCAATCGAATGTGAAAACTTCTTCACACATGCAGGCTATGGCTTCGATTAACGGGAATCTGCTCTAGGCGTGGATTGTCGCTAAATCATATCGCCGAAGTCGGGGTCCTCGATACGGGCCAGCCGTTCCGAGGCCAGGCGCGCGCAGTCGATCAGCAGCGCCTTGCGACGGGCGGCGGCGACCGGCCGGCGCGGCGGCGCGCGCAGGATCTCGCCGCCGTAGGCGTCGGCCACGATCAGGCCGGTCTCCTCGGGAATGAGCGATTGCGGAAAGTCGACGGGGACGGCGACGTAGAGCTGGTCGCACCAGTCGAGATAGTCGGGCCACTTGCCGTCGACGCGCCAGTCCTCGATCGATGATTTTACCTCGACGATGACGAGTTCGCCGCCGCGGCCGACGGCGAAAATGTCGGCGCGCCGGCCATCGGGCAGCGGCAGTTCGAGCAGCACCGAATGGCCCGCCTGGCGCATCAGCCGGCAGGCGCCGCGGCAGACAGCGATGGTGACCTCGGGACGCGCCTGCCGTGCTGTGGGCAATGGGTCGGGCGATGGGTCCATGGCGGCGAAACCTAGTGCTTCGTACGTCGTCTGGCGATTGTCGCCATGCTGGTCGCCGAGCCGTGTCGCCTAGGTTGGGGGCGATTATCAGGGCTTCGGCGGGTTGAGGCGCGGCGGCGCCGGGTCGATCGGCAGCTCCGGCGCCGGTGTAAATTTTTGCGCTAGAGCCTCTGCCCGTTTACGGTCGCGGTCGGGCAGTTGATCGACGGACTTCTCCCGGATCGTGCGCGACTCGGGATGGCCGCCACGTTCGGCCAGGAGCAGCCATTTGTAGCCTTCGACCGGGTCTGCTGTGCCGGCTGCACCGTTCATCAACATGATGCCGAAGGCGTTCTGGGCCTCCGTTTGTCCCTGCTGCGCGGCCCGTCCATACCAGAGCTGGGCCTGCTGCAGATCTCGCGTAACGCCGGCGCCGGCATAGTAGGCATTGGCAAGCTTGAACTGGGCTGATGGCACGCCAGCACGCGCAGCGACTTCCAACCAGGTGATCGCTGTTTGCAGGGTCTTCTCGTTCATTGCCTTGTCGCGCGAGGCGGGCGTCCGCGCCGCCATATCGCCCAGCGCGAGGGCGGCCTCGGGAAC
This sequence comes from Reyranella sp., assembly GCA_030679805.1. Classification (GTDB taxonomy): domain Bacteria; phylum Pseudomonadota; class Alphaproteobacteria; order Reyranellales; family Reyranellaceae; genus Reyranella. The sequence continues at coordinate 2,024 of JAUXST010000704.1, forward strand.
TCCGCTCTGCTGCGCATGTATCAGCCAACGCTGGGAGGCGACCACGTCGCGTTTGATGCCGACCCCGTCGGCAAGGGCCAAGCCGTAGCGGAGCGCGGCTAGTGGATGACCCTTCTCGGCCGCCTGTCGATAGAGGTTGGCGGCGCGGACGGGATCGGCGCTGACCGGCCCCATGCTCTCTTCCATGGCGCGGCCCAAGACATAAAGCGCGTAAGGATCGCCATTGACGGCCGCTTTTTCGAGCCAGGCGCGCGCTTGGACGAGGTCGCGGGGCACGCCCTGGCCGCGCAGGTAGAGCGTCCCGAGATTGAGTTGGGCGCGTCGGTGGCCCTTTTCGGCGGCCCGCTCGAACAGTTCGACGGCCCGCGCTTCGTTGCGCGGCGTGCCGCCATCGCCCTGGGCGAAGACCAGCGCCAACCTGTGTGCGCCCTCGGCCGAACCGGCGTCGGCGGATTGCTGGATCAGCCGCAAGCCCTCGCGCTGGAGGCCTCGCTCCAACAGGATCGCACCCAGCCATGCAACAGCGTCGGCGTCGGCCGGCGGCAGTGCCCGCAGCGACGATTCGGCGGCGGCAAGGTTGCCGGCCCGGTACGCCGCCACCGCTGCGCGCAAGGCCGGCGAGACGTCGCTTGTATCGTTCGATTGAGCGTGAGCGACAGTCGCGGCGAGAAGTGCCGCGAACGGCACGCCTCGCCTCGCGATCATTTGCTCTTGAAAGAGTAGGCCAGCGCCGCCGCCTTGGCCTTGGCGATTTCGTCCGGACTGAGGTCGCGAGCCGCCTGCTCGAGCGCGAGGTTGGCGTTGGGTACGTTCCAGCGCCCGGCGATGGCGATCCACTTGTAGGCCTCGAAGGAACTCTTCGGCACGCCGTTTCCTTCAGCAAAGGCGCCGGCCAGCGGGATCATGGCCGGCAGGTAGCCGCGCTCGGCGGCATCCAGCAGCAGTGGCGCGGCTTTGCTGACGTCGAGGAGCTTCGATTCGGCGCCGCCGTAGACGTAGAAACCAAGGAGAAATTCGGCGCGCGGATCGCGCTCCTTGGCAAGGGGCTGAAGCTCCTTCTCGGCGGTCGCCACGTCGCCACTCTGCAACGCCTTGAGAGCCTCCTCGAAGCCGGCGGCAGCAGGCTGCGCCATGAATGTCAGCATCAGGGCGGCGGCGGGCACGCAGAGCAGGGATCGAATGGAATGGATGTATCGCACAGGCGAGGACTCCCAATAGCGGCCGCTGCATTGGGCAGCCAATACGGTGGAAAGGCGGTCCGTCTAGCATGGAATTGGGGCCGAAACACGAAGCGAGGCCGCTCGACGATGCGTCGCTGCCCATGGAGTGTTTGCTGCGTCCATTCGGCACGCGACAAGTCCACGGCAGTTTCACCCGTGTCGCCAAACGTGCGACTTGCGGGTCGCCACTCTCAAATCCGTCTTGCGGCGACACGCGGTCGATTTGCCGACAGATCACAGATTTAATTGCGTAAGATATTGATATTAAGGGATAAATTAGGATGGATGTCTCGAAGTTCAGCCAAATAGAATTACCTTTTCCGACTATCTTACGCTCGTTGCATGCACAAATTATTGAGAATTGTAAGGATTGGTCCAAATCAGATATGCAGTTTTGCAGGTGACGAAGCCTAGGATCGTTTGTTAGGCTATTTGCATTAGAGGCTCTGAACAGATGCTCAAATTCATATCTGAAAGGTATTTTAGCCCAGTTTGGCAGCGCTCTGTCGCCAGAGCTGCCCGTTTCCACCGAGTTTCACATAGCCCGCCGGCGGCCCCCAAGCCGCCATCGTCGAAGTCCCCTTTCCACACACCCCAAGACTTCGACAATCCCACACAGACCCAGGCGGGCTTCTAAGGAAGGCCGGTCGTTCCCCAAGCGGCCGGCCTTTCGTATTTTCGAGGCGCGTTGTTCGCAAAGGACCGCGTCCGTGGCGGTTGCCCCTGACCAACGCCGGGAACGGCGTTCATGCAGGCTGGGCAAGCCGGATATTTGCGATTCGCCGCAGCATTAGACTTACCAAAAACGCCTATCTTGGGAAAAAAATGCAGCAAAATCAGGCTGCCTGTTCGTCGTGATATGCATTTTTGCAAGTTACATTCGAATAGTGTCCTGTTAGGATTGAGTTATTAACGAAATTCCTATTATATTGGTTTTAATATGAAAATTATCGGATTTCCCATCGACGTTTCACGTTCGCAGGACGGCCGGGTCGTGCGTGGCCTGCGAACCCGCCAATCCCTAATCCAGTCGACCTTGGATCTCATTCAGGCAGGCGATGTGGAGCCGACCTCGGCGGCCATTGCGACCATCGCCGGGGTCTCCAGCCGCGCGCTCTTTCAGCACTTTACGAGTCTCGCGGATCTCTACGCTGCGGCTTTCGACCTAGCCGTCAGCCGGGCGTTCGATGCCAACGGTCCGGTGGATGCTGCGGCGCCGCTCTCCAACCGCATCGACCTGCTGGTGTCCGATCGCGCCCAGCTCTTCGAGGAATGGTTGCCGGTTTGGCATTTTGCCGAGCGCGTCCGCAGCGTGGCGCCGGCGGTCGGGCTGGGCGTGGCCCAGTTGCGCAGGCTCCTGCGCGAGCGCCTCGCGGTCTGGTTCGCGACCGAACTCGGCAATCTCCATCCGGCTGCGCACGATCTGGTGCTCGACTCGCTCGACGTCGCCTTTGGCCTCGATAGCTGGATGAATATGCGCGAGCAGCTGCGGCTATCTCCGGTCCACGCGTCGCGCACGTGGCGATTCACCGCCGAGGCGATCGTCCACCAGGCCCTGACGGTCCCCAATCGCCCCGTGGCGATGGCCTGACAGGCCGTCGTGGACGAAGCTCTCTTCTCGCGCGCCTCAAGGCTCTGAGGATTTAGTAGTGTTCCAGATCGTCGGTTCTATTCTGGCTCTTGTCGCGGTCGTCGCCACCCTTGCCGCGGCACCCGTCTACGGCATTTTCTTCGCCGTCGCCACACTGTGCTGGGTCGTCAAGGCCAAGCCAGCACAGGCTACCAGGATCGAATACTATGCCGCCGACGGCGGCATAGTCATTCTGGCTTAGACGAACGCGATCAGTTCGCCTTGGCGCGGAACTTTTCGTGGCAGGCGCCACAGGCCTTGCCGGTGCCGCCGAACGCCGCCGTCAAGGCTGCCATGTCACCCGAACCCGCCGCGACAGCAAGCTTGTCGTAGGCGGCATCGGCCCCCTTGCTTGCGGCCTGGAAGCCCGCCATGTCGGACCATACCGTCGGCAGCGCCTTGGTCTCGCCCTTGTCGGAGCCCGCCGGGAACAGCTTCACGAAGGCCGCTTCGAGCGTCTTGAGCTTGGCGGCCTGCTCGACGGCACCGGCGGTAGCGCCCTTGGCGTCGATGATGCCCTTGATCGCGCGCATCGCAGCAGCGGTCTGCTTACGATTTTCCTGACGCTCCTTGATGACGTCGGCCTGCGCAAACGCAATCGTCGCGCCGCCGACCATCGTGCCGGCCGCGAGCGCGCCGATCACAGCTAAAACCAGTGTCTTTCTCATGAGCCATCCCCTTTGAATTCAATCGGCCGACGGGCCCTTTGGACCTCGCCGCCCGCGTATTTGTTGCAGAGGTTGGCATCAAAGCGAACAAGTTAGAGGGACCTGCCGCCATCACGACTGCGTGTAGTGGGCTCGGGCGGGCGGGGGATTGAAAGCGTTCCTGCGGGAGTCGATAACGGCGCATGGCCGAAAAGAATGAACGCAAGATCCGGGTCTGGGATCTGCCTGTCCGACTGTTCCACTGGACGCTCGTCATCCTGATGGTGGTCTCATACTTCACCGCACGAGCCGGCGGGGAGTGGATGAAGTTCCACTTCTGGTCGGGCTACGCGATCCTCACCCTGGTTCTCTTTCGCATTGCCTGGGGCTTCATCGGCAGCACCACCGCCCGTTTCGCCGATTTCGTGAGGGGACCGGCAGCGGCGATCGGCCATCTCCGGGACCTTCTGGGAAGCGGCCGTCCGCGCGAGGCCGGGCACAACCCTCTGGGCGGCGCGATGGTCGTGGCGCTGCTGCTGGCCGTGCTGCTGCAGGCCTCGGCCGGACTGTTCTCGGCCGACACCGACATGGGTACGGTGAACGGGCCGCTCGCCCTGCTGGTCGCCGACAAATGGATCGAGCGGGCGACCGCGTTTCACAAATTCTGGATCAACGTGCTCCTCTGGATGGTGGCGCTGCATGTGCTGGCTGCCATCATCTATCTCGTCTGGAAGCGGCAGAATCTGATCGGCGCCATGCTGACCGGCCGGAAGCCGTTCGACGACGTGGTGCCGCCGGGCAAGCCCGCGCCTGTTCTGGTCTTCGTCTCGAACCGGCTGGCGGTGTCGCTGCTGCTCGCCGCGGCGGCCATCGTCTACTTCATCGTGCGTGTCGGCGGCTGAGCCGCCCCCTCGTCTGTTCACGTGCGGCCTGCTCCCTCGGCCTTGCTGGCTGGAAGGCCCCCCTCTAGGGTGCCTGTTGCCCTTGTGAATTTGGATTTTGCATCATGAAATTTACCGGTACCGACTCCTACGTGGCCAGCGACGACCTGCGCGTGGCGGTGAACGCGGCCATCGCTTTGCAGCGCCCGCTGCTGATCAAGGGCGAGCCGGGCACCGGTAAGACCGTGCTGGCGCATGAAGTGGCCAAAGCGCTGAAGGCGCCGATCATCGAGTGGCACATCAAGTCGACCACCAAGGCGCAGCAGGGCCTCTACGAGTACGACGCGGTGTCCCGCCTGCGCGACAGCCAGCTCGGCGACGAGCGCGTCAAGGACATCTCCAACTACATCAAGCGCGGCAAGCTGTGGGAAGGCTTTACCCACCCCGAGCGTCCGGTCCTGCTGATCGACGAGATCGACAAGGCCGACATCGAATTCCCCAACGATCTGCTGCTCGAGCTCGATCGCATGGAGTTTTACGTCTACGAGACGCAGCAGGTCATCAAGGCCGAGCAGCGCCCGATCGTGATGATCACCTCGAACAACGAGAAGGAGCTGCCCGACGCCTTCCTGCGCCGCTGCTTCTTCCACTACATCCGTTTCCCCGACCGCGAGACGATGACGCAGATCGTCGACGTCCATTTCCCCGACCTGCAGCGCAACCTGTTGCGCGAGGCACTGAACGTCTTCTACGACATCCGCGAAGTGCCCGGCCTCAAGAAGAAGCCGTCGACCTCCGAATTGCTCGACTGGCTGAAGCTGCTGATGGTCGAGGACATGTCGCCGGACGCGCTGCGCTCCAAGGATTCCAAGCAGCTCATCCCGCCGCTGCACGGCGCGCTGCTCAAGAACGAGCAGGACGTGCATCTGTTCGAGCGCCTGGCCTTCATGGCGCGGCGGGAGCAGCGCCAGTAACGAAAGGGAGATCGCGATGTTCGTGAACTTCTTCCTTGAACTGCGTCAAGCCAAGGTGCCGGTCTCCATCAAGGAGTACCTCGCGCTGATGGAAGGCATGGACAAGGGCGTCTCCGACTACAGCGTCGACGATTTCTATTACCTGTCGCGCGCCATCCTGGTGAAGGACGAGCGCAACCTCGACAAGTTCGACCGCGTGTTCGGCCACATCTTCAAGGGCCTCGAGGCCGTGCCCGGCGAAGGCGTGGCGGCCGAGATCCCCGAGGAATGGCTGCGCAAGCTCGCCGAGAAGCTTCTCACCGAGGAAGAGAAGAAGCAGATCGAGTCGATGGGTGGCTGGGAGAAGCTCATGGAGACGCTGAAGAAGCGCCTCGAGGAGCAGCAGAAGCGCCACCAGGGCGGCAGCAAGTGGATCGGCACGGCGGGCACCTCGCCGTTCGGCGCCCACGGCTTCAACCCGGAAGGCGTGCGCATCGGCCAGGACAAGAACCGCGAGGGCCGCGCGGTCAAGGTGTGGGACAAGCGCGAGTACAAGAACCTCGACGACACCGTCGAGATCGGCACGCGCAACATCAAGATCGCGCTCCGGCGCCTGCGCAAGTTCGCGCGCGAGGGCGCCG
>JAUXST010000705.1 GCA_030679805.1 Reyranella sp.
AACAGCCAGCCTGAGCGGTGACGGCAAGCGGCCGTCGCCCGACGGCCGCTTGCCTTTCACACGGGCAGCCGGAATGATGCAATGCCCGTTCCGGAGTCCCTTTTGATGCGTTCTTTTGCCCTCGCCTCTGCGGTCCTGCTCGCCGCCACGCCGGCCTTCGCTCAAGGCTCGGTCAACGTCTACAATTGGTCCGACTACATTGCCGAGGACCAGCTAAAAGCCTTCGAGAAGGACAGTAGAATCAAGGTCAACTACACGACCTACGATTCCAACGAGATCCTCGACGCCAAGCTGAAGACCGGCAGGTCGGGCTATGACGTCGTGGTGCCGACGGCCTCGCCCTTCTTCGTGCGCCAGCTAGCAGCCAACCTCTATCTGCCGCTCGACAAGGCCAAGCTCAGGAACTGGAACAATCTCGACCCGGAGATCCTGGCGGCGCTCGGCAAATACGATCCCGGCAATGCCCACGCCATTCCCTGGATGTGGGGCACGACGGGCGTCGGCTACAACGTCGCCGAGATCAAGAAGCGTATGCCCGACGCGCCGGTCGATTCGCTGCGCATGATCTTCGATCCCGCAGTCGTCTCGAAGTTCAAGGATTGCGGCGTCATGATGCTCGACAGCCCCACCGACGTGTTGCCGGCGGCGCTGAAATATCTCGGGCTAGACCCTGACTCGAAGAAGACCGAGGATCTCGCCAAGGCGGCGGACGTCGTGAAGGCGGTGCGGCCCTTCATCCGCAAGTTCCATTCGTCGGTGTACATCAACGCACTGGCCGGCGGGATCATCTGCCTCGCCTTCGGTTTCTCCGGCGACGTCTTCCAGGCGCGCGACCGCGCCGCCAAGGCCAAAGACAAGCAGGACATCGCCTACGCCATCCCCAAGGAAGGATCGCTGCTCTGGATCGACGTGGCGGCGATCCCCAAGGATGCGCCGAACCCGGCCAATGCGCTGCGCTTCCTCGACTTCCTGCTGGAAGCCAAGGTGGCGGCGGCGTCGAGCGAACTCACCGGTTATGCCAACGGCAACAAGGCCGCGTTCGCGCTCCTGCCCAAGGACATCTCCGGCAATCCGATGATCTACCCGCCGGCCGACGTGCGCGCCAAGTTCTACACCATCACCGCCGGCACAGCCGAGCAGACGCGCGAACGCACGCGGCTTTGGACTTCC
>JAUXST010000707.1 GCA_030679805.1 Reyranella sp.
CGACGCGCTGATCTTCTGCGGCGTGCGCTACGGCTCGCCCGAGGCGGTGCGGCTCACGCGCGAGTGGCTGGGCGCGGTCCAGCGCTTCTCCTATCTCGCGTCGGCCGACATCGCGGCGGAAAAGGGCAGCTTCGAACTCTACGATTGCGCCCGCTATCTCGCTGGCGAGACGATTCGCGGTCTGCCCGAGGACGTTCGCGCCGCCATCGGCCGCTACGGCATCCGCAATGCGCTGCTGAATTCGATCGCGCCCACCGGCACGATCTCGCTTCTGGCCGACAACGTTTCCTCCGGCATCGAGCCGGTCTTCGCCTTCGGCTACGTACGCCATGTACTGCAGCCCGACGGAACGAAGCGCGAGGAGAGCGTGGAGGATCATGCCTTCCGCGTCTGGCGCGAGCTGAAGGGCAACGAGGCTCCGCCATCCGACGTGTTCGTCGATGCACAGACGCTGACACCGGCCGACCATCTCGCCATGCAGGCGGCGGCGCAGGAGTTCGTCGACAGCTCGATCTCCAAGACCATCAACCTGCCGCGCGACATCTCGTTCGAGGCCTTCAAGGGCGTCTACGAGGAGGCCTATGTGCAGGGCTGCAAGGGCTGCACGACTTACAGGCCGAACGATGTGACCGGCGCGGTTCTGGAAGTGAGGCCCGCGGAAGTACCGCGCCCCATGCCTCTGGCCGCGCCAGCGCTCGTGCCGGTGCCGGCGCGCGAGGACGGCGTGGTCTATATCGCCCAGCCGCTTGACCGGCCGGAAGAGCTGCCGGGCCGCACCTACAAGATCAAATGGCCGGGCAGCGACCACGCGATCTACATCACCATCAACGACGTGATGCAGGATGGCCGCCGCCGGCCGTTCGAGATCTTCATCAACTCCAAGAACATGGAGCACTACGCCTGGACCGTGGCGCTCACGCGCCTGATCTCGGCGGTGTTCCGCCGCGGCGGCGACGTGTCGTTCGTGGTCGAGGAGCTGAAGGCGGTGTTCGATCCGCGCGGCGGCCAGTGGATGGAGGGCCGCTATGTGCCGTCACTGCTGGCAGCGATCGGCGGTGTGATCGAGCGGCACCTGATCGAGATCGGCTTTCTCTCACCGGCCGATGCGCCGCTGCTCCACGAGGCCGCCGACCAGCGGGTCCGACTGGCGGCCGGCGCCCGCGAGGCGGCGGGCCCGGGAGGAGGTGGGGGAGCTGCCACGACGATGGGCCAATGTCCCAACTGCGGCGCCGCTTCCCTTACGCACCAGGAAGGCTGCGACGTCTGCCTGAACTGCGGCTACTCGCGCTGCGGGTGACAGAAGGGCGAGAGTCGTCATTTCCTTCGACTCATTCGGCGGCTAAGCATCCAACTTTTTGCCGGAGGTTCTAGTGTCGGCACAAGAATCGGCAAGCAATCTCCGGAGCCTGAAACGACTTTTAGTCGTGTCGCTCATTGTGGCTACTGGTCTATCTATTTTCTATTTGGATACAATATGGCGAAGCGTGGAAGCGCTAAGAGAGTGTTCTGCTAAGCCAAATTTGGCAAATAACGTCTCAGCGATCGAGATGGTTCGGTCTCACCTTTCAGAAAGCAGGAGCCACTTTGTCCAAGCGTTACCCTGGCAGGTGGACCTTTTTAATCAGAATGACTTCAGCAGATCGCGCGGTGGGTGGCGGGTCATCGATGAGCCTGCTCTGCCTTTTGTAGGGGCTAGAGTTGTGACCTACACGGAACTCAGTTTGAGGGGAACTCCCGTGCACCAGTATGAAGCTTCGTGCCAGGTACTCAGATGCGGCATCGTCCAAGAGTGTATGACTATCGGACCGGTTCAGTAGAGGTAAGAGCAGGATTGCGACAGTTCGGCACTCAGTCGAGGAGGGGACAAGATGGGACTTGGCTGGCACTGCTGGCATTTCAGAAAGTTGCAGATTCAGCAGGTTTTTGCTAAGGTTTTTGCCATGATGGGAGACGCCCGCGGAGAGATCCGGCGGGCGTTTTTCGTGGGCTCTGGCGGGACCCTGATCGATCCCGAATGGTCCACGAATGGTCCACTCCGGCGATCTGTTCCGGGATTCTCATCTCGGCTGGGGCCGGGGCGGGGCGGCACAAGTGATCAGGGGGCGATTGCCCCGCCGGATCAAGGGCTTGAGGTCGGCTCGTGGCACAGGCAGCGGCACACGTCGTGGCACAACGAGGTGTGCCGGGGAATGGTCCACTTTCAGTCTGGTTCACGCGGCATTCCGGTGGTCCCATCCGAGGGACTCGGCCCTTGATTTGCCATAAGAGTGACTGCAAATGCTCGGGCGGACACGGAGACCGATGAATGACGGGGCTTAGGTATCTGGCGGCGATGATCGTGATCGGGGGAACGGCGATGGCCGGCCCCCAGGGCGCCGTCGCGCAACCCCTGCCGAGCGCCCGCAGCGAGCTGGCCTATTCCTACGCGCCGCTGGTCAAGCGCGTGTCGCCGGCCGTCGTCAACATCTACACCACGACGACCGCAAAGGTGCAGCGCCGCCTGCCGTTCCCCTTTCCCGGCGCGCCGCAGGCGGGCGATCGGGTGCAGAATTCGCTGGGGTCGGGCGTGCTGGTTCGGCCCGACGGGCTGATCGTGACCAACGCCCATGTGGTCAAGGGCGCCGACGAAATTCGCATCGTCCTGGCCGACCGGCGCGAGTTCGAAGCCAAGGTGGTCACCCAGGACGAGCGCTACGACCTGGCGCTGGTCCGCATCGGTGGCGCGGGCGAGAAGTTCCCGTTCCTCGAGATGCGCGATTCGGACTCGATCGAGGTCGGTGACGTCGTGCTGGCGATCGGCAATCCCTTCGGCCTCAACCAGACCGTGACCAGCGGCATCGTTTCGGCGGTGGCACGCAGCGCCGGCGGCGTCAACGACTCGAACTTCTTCCTGCAGACCGACGCCGCCATCAATCCCGGCAATTCCGGCGGCGCCCTGGTGAGCCTCGACGGACGGTTGATCGGCATCAATACGGCGATCTATTCGCAGAGCGGCGGCTCGGTCGGCATCGGTTTCGCCACGCCGTCGAACATCGTGGCGCGCATGGTCGCCATCGGCGAACAGGGCGGTCGCATCGTGCGGCCCTGGCTCGGCGTCAGCATGCAGCGCGTGACGCCCGATCTCGCTGCCGGGTTCGGCCTGTCGCGGCCGGCCGGCCTGGTGGTGAAGGAGGTCTTCGCCAACGGACCCGGTGCCGCCGCCGGGCTCAAGCGCAACGACGTGATCGTGGCACTGCGCGACCTGGCCATCGACGACGAGGCAGCTCTCAGGTTCCGCCTTTCCACCCTCCAGGTCGAAGCGATCGTGCCGGTGCGCATCGTTCGTGGCGGCAAGGAAATGATCGTCGAACTGAAGCTCGCGGCACCGCCCGAAGATCCACCGCGCGACCGCTCGTCTCTCGACGGCCGGCAGCCGCTCTCCGGTGCCACCGTGGTCAACATGTCGCCGGCGGTCGCGGAGGAAATGGGCCTCGCCGAATGGCGGCCGGGCGTTACCGTCGTCGAGGTGAAGCCGGGTGCCTACGCCGGCCGGTTCGTCCGCCCCGGCGACATGATCCTGGCCACCAACGGCCAGGACGTGAAGAGCGTGGAAGATCTCAAGAAGCGCATCGCCGCCGGCATCTCCAGCGTCTCGATCGGGCGCGAGGGCATGGTATCCACCGTCCAGTTTCGCTGAGGCGTGGTAGCCTCGGGTCGTGCCGGCCGAACTCTTCGCCTCGCTCGCCCCGACGCCGCTTGCCGAACGCCTGCGACCGCGCGCGCTCGCCGAAATCCTGGGCCAGGACCATCTCCTGGGGCCGGAAGGGCCGCTCGGCCGAATGCTGGCGGTGCGCAAGCTCAGCTCGCTGATCCTGTGGGGGCCGCCAGGCTGCGGCAAGACGACCATCGCGCGGCTGCTCGCCGAGGCGACCGACCTGCATTTCGAACCGCTGTCGGCGGTGTTCTCCGGCGTCGCCGACCTGCGCAAGATTTTCGAGGCGGCGCGTCAGCGGCGCAAGGACGGCAAGGGCACACTGCTGTTCGTCGATGAAATCCACCGCTTCAACCGGGCCCAGCAGGACGGCTTCCTGCCCTATGTCGAGGACGGCACGGTCACTTTGATCGGGGCGACCACCGAGAACCCGTCCTTCGAACTCAATGCCGCGCTCCTGTCCCGCTGCCAGGTTCTGGTGCTGCGGCGTCTCGACGAGGCGGCGCTCGAGACCCTGCTGGCGCGGGTCGAGAAGGCGCTCGGCCGCGAACTTCCCATCGACGAGGCCGGACGGCAGGCCTTGTTCGCCATGGCCGATGGCGATGGCCGCTATCTGATCGGACTGGCCGAGCAGCTCGCCCAGCTCAAGGAGAAGGGGCCGCTGCCGCCGGCCCGTCTGGCCACGCTGCTGCAGAAGCGGGCGCCGCTCTACGACAAGGCGCAGGAAGCGCACTACAACCTGATCAGCGCGCTGCACAAGTCGCTGCGAGGGTCCGACGTCGATGCGGCACTCTACTGGTTCGCCCGTATGCTCGATGGCGGCGAGGATCCCAAATACATCGCCCGCCGCCTCGTGCGCTTCGCCGTCGAGGACATCGGCATGGCCGATCCGCAGGCGCTCACCCAGACGCTCGCGGCGTGGGACACCTACGATCGCCTTGGCTCGCCCGAGGGCGAACTCGCGATTGCCCAGGCGGTGATCTATCTCGGCACCGCGCCGAAATCGAACGCGGGCTATGTCGCGTTTGGCGCCGCCAAGCGCGCCGCCAAGACCCATGGCTCGCTGACGCCGCCGATGCACATCCTGAACGCGCCGACCAAGCTCATGAAGGAGATCGGCTACGGCCAGGGCTACGAGTATGACCACAACGCCGCCGATGGCTTTTCCGGGCAGAACTACTTTCCCGACGGTATGGCGCGCGAGGAATTCTACCAACCGGTGGAGCGCGGCTTCGAGCGCGAGATCGTGAAGCGTTTGGAATACTGGAAGAAGCTTCGCGAGAAGAAGCGCTGAGCCTTCAGGGCTTCGGCATCGCTTTCACGACGAGGCGGTCGCGGCCGTAGACGTCGTCGCGGAACGTCGCGGTGCCGCCGGCATCGGCCGACACCGTGCGATAGGTGACGTAGAGCGTGACCGGCTCGGGGAAGGTGTAGTGCGCCTGCTGGCCGGAATCGATGACCTGCCGGACGCGCTCCTTGCTGAAGCTGTTCTTGCCGTTGAATATCTTCTCGACGAAATCCAGCGGGTTCAGCAGGCGGATGCAGCCATGGCTGAAGTTGCGGCTGCCCTCGGTGAACAGCCACCGGCTGGCGGTGTCGTGCATATAAATCCCGTACTTGTTGGTGAACGGGAAGAAGATGTAGCCGAGCGCATTGGAGGCGCCGGAATCCTGCCGGATTCGGTAGGGGAACGCCTTGGGATGGATCGAATGCCAGTCCACCGTGTTGGGGTCGAGCTCCGTATCGTCGCTCCAGTTCGCGAAGATGCGGAAGCTGCCCCCGGTCAGGGCATTGGGATCGCGGCGCAGCATCGGCAGGTATTCCTCGCCGGCAATCGACTGCGGCACCGTCCAGAAGGGATTAGTCTGGAAGCCGCGCATCACCGATTGAATCTCGGGCGTCGGATCCTTGGGGGTGCCCACGATCACCAGGCTCTGGAAGGCAACCTTGCCGGCATCGACAAAGACCATCGAATAGTCGCCGGCATTGACGAACACGTAGCGGTTGCCGAGATCCTCCGGCAGCCAGCGCCGGCGCTCCAGGTTGGCCACGATCTGGTCGATGCGTTCGTCGATCGTGGTGTTGAGTGAACGGACCGTCTTAGCGCCGATGACGCCGTCGACGGTCAGGCCCTTGGTCTCCTGGTAGGCTTTCACGACGCCGGCTAGCGCCTCGTCGTACTGGTCCGCGACAGGGCCGGGCTCCGGCAGCTTAAGTTCGAGTTCGGCCAGGCGCTTGCGCAGCAGCGGTACGCGGGCATCGATCATGCCGGGTTTCAGTGCCACGCCATCAGGTACCGGTGTGAAGGCCGCCTTGGCGCGCTTGTCGCGCCAGATCGTCAGTGCCTTCTGCAATCCCGGATAGTCGCCCTTGGGCGGCAGCGAGGCGAGGTAGGTCGGGAAGTCGGTCGCTTCGGCGGCGGCCTTCAGCAGGTCCGTCCGGTCGACCTTGCGCTGGTCGATCGAGATTTCCTTGTCGATTCGGTTGGCGCGCACGCGACCCGTTGACACATCACTGGCGTAGGCCACGAAGGCCGCAGTGAGAAGTGCCTCTGCCACTACCGGGTCGGCCCCAGGCGCCACAGCCTTCTCGATATCGGCGAGGTTGTACCAAGCCGGGTTGAGTCCATGGTCGGCAGACGCCCGAATAGCGCTGACAAGGGCCTCCGAACGGGCACTGCCGGCCCGGGACCCGGTCCACAGCGTGTCGCTGGCGAGGGAGGGAAACGGCCCGAGGGCGGGTACGACGAAAGCCAGTAAACCGGCCAGAAAATGAAGGCGAATCACGCGTCTCGTATAGCCGGAAACATCCGATTCGTCCACGGAGCGGCGAAATCGTGAGCCGCAAGGAAGCCCAGCAGGTCTGTCGTTGCCCGCTGCTTCAGTTCCGGCGTGCCGCCGCCCGCCCGCGCGCCCCGGGTGACGCAATGCCGCCTGGCCCATGCCTGGAAGTCGGGCTCGCTCATCACCTGTCCCGCCGCCGGGATGAAGTGGCTGCCGTCGTCCTCGATGTAGTTTCGGCAACACGACCAGTTCTCGGCGTCCTTGATGTCGAAGACCGGTCCGATCGACTCCCAGCCGTGATGGGCGCTGCCGTAAACCTTGACCTTGATGCGGCCGTTGCCGGCAGCGCGCATGCGCTCGGCGTATTCGACGGCAAGCGGCGCCGGGGTGTAATCGTCGCGCGCGGCGAGCATGAAGAACATCGGCCGGCCATGGGTCGTCGGGTCGCGGTGCTGGGCCGTGGCGCCGGGGCAGATCGCCACGTGAAGGTCGAACAGGTGAGGGAAGCTGCCGCGCCAGCGTTGGCGAACGGCGATGGCGGCGTTGAGGGTCGCCACCCCGCCCTTGGAGACACCCATGATGCCGATCCGCTGTGGATCGATTCGGCGGTCGTCGCGCAGGAGGGCAAGGGCCGCGAAGGCGTCGCCCTCCATCTGGGCGCCGGAGACAAGAGTCTGGTCCGCGACGGTGCGGCGCACACCGCGGCCCGTGAAACTGTCGACGATCAGAGCAGCCGTCCCGGCTTCGTTGAGCATCTGGGCGTAGTAATGCTCGCGGTGGCGCTGCACGCCGGCGCTGCTGGTCAGGATAACCATGCAGGGCGCCGGCCGCTCGCCTGGCGCGGGCAGGTGCAGGCTCGCGGTCAACCGCGCCGGCCGGCAGGCGGCCGGGTGATCGAACGTCAGCGTGTCGAACGACACCGATTCCATGGACCCTGTTTAGCTTGTCGCCTAGGTTGCGCGCCATGAGCGACAGCCCCGCCCCCAAGGCCTCCCCGGGCGGCCCGCGCGGCCAGGTCCAGACGCGCGCCGTATCCGACGATGAGGCCGGTCTGCGCCTGGATCGCTGGTTCCAGCGCCATTTCCCCGGCCTGAGCCACGGCGCCCTGCAGAAACTCCTGCGCACCGGCCAGGTCCGCATTGATGGCAAGCGGGTGGAGGGCGGAGACCGGGTCGAGGCCGGACAGCAGGTTCGCCTGCCGCCTGGCGTCACGTCGGCACCGCCTCCCAAGCCCCGGGAGATCCCCAGCGTCTCCGACCGAGATGCCGCCGAAATACAGTCCCTGGTCATCCATCGTGACGACCACGTCATCGTCCTGAACAAGCCGCCCGGACTGGCGGTGCAGGGCGGGACCGGTACGGACCGGCATGTCGACGGCATGCTCGACGCGCTGAGGTTCGGCTTCGAGGATCGGCCGCGCCTGGTCCATCGCCTCGACAAGGATACCAGCGGCCTTCTGCTGATCGCCCGGACCGGCCAGGCTGCCAAACGGCTGGCCGAGTCGTTTCGCCAGCGCGAGACGGAAAAGCTTTACTGGGCCGTCGTCGTCGGTGTGCCTCCCCAGAAGGAAGGTGCCATCGACCTGCCGCTCGCCAAACGGCCGGGCGCGCGCGACCGGGAGATGATGCAGGTCGACAAAGAGAACGGCCAGAAAGCCCTGACGCACTTTCGCGAACTCGACCGCCTGGCCAAGCGGGCGGCACTGTTGGCGCTGTGGCCGCGCACCGGGCGAACGCATCAACTGCGGGTTCACTGCGCGGAGATCGGCTGTCCGATTCTCGGCGACGGCAAATATGGCGGCGAGGAAGCGCTGCTCGCCTCCGTCGCCGACGCCCGCCGCTTGCACCTCCATGCCCGCCGGCTCCTGCTGCCTCATCCCTCGGGCAAGGGTGAACTGAAGGTCACGGCCGAGCTGCCGCCTCACTTCCGCCGCACGGTCGAAGCATTCGGCTTTTCGACGGACGGGGATTAGGCGAGAATCGGACGGCATGCGCATTCCATGGAGGCGGCTGGCCTGGGTTCTCGCAGCGGTGATTCCGCTGGCCGTGATCGGTGGGCTCATCTGGGGCGCCACCCGTGACCTCTCCCGTTACCAGGCCCGGCTCACCGAACAGATCCGCAAGGTGACGGGTCGCGAACTCGCCGCGAAAGTGCCGCTGGCGGTGAAAATCGGCCGCTATCCCGCGATGGTGGCTGAAGGAGTGACGCTGTCCAACGCCCCCTGGGGGGCTCGTCCCGAGCTTGCGCGGGTGCGCAAGCTCACGCTGTTCCTCGATCCGGCGGCTCTGTTCCTGGGCGAAATCAAGATCGGCCGACTGGTGCTCGAGGGCGCCGACATCCTGGTCGAACGCAACGATATAGGCGATTCCAACCTCGACATGCTGCCGCCGCCCGATGGTTCGGGCCCGCATCCCGGGGAGAACCGTTCGTTCCGCCTGCGCACGAGCCCGGTCTTCCCGTGGATCGGTGTGATCGAGGTGCAGGACTCGGTGCTGACCATCGCCGAGGGTGCGGGCCGGCCGCCGGTTGTCCTCGAGGTGGCGACAGCCATCCTGAAATCGTCGGCGCCCAATCAACCTCTGCAAATCGAAGGCCGGTTCAGCGCCCCGCAGGCCAGCCCGTTCATGCTCACGGGCACGGCTGGATCGTTCGATGGCTGGATGAGGGGCTTGCCCGGCAACATCGATGTGCAGGGTGCTTTCGGGGAAGGCAAGATCTCGATCAAGGGTGGCGTGGGGGTCAAGGGAACCAATATCCAGATCGCCTCCGAAGGCCCGGATGTATCGGTCTTCGGGCCCTATATTCATCTGCCGGTACCGCGCGGCGGGCCTTATGCGCTGAACGCCAAGGCCGCGACCCAGCGCAACGGATTCAAGGTCGAGGTGACGACATTGAAGGTGGGCGCCAGCGAACTCAGTGGCGAAGCGTTGTTCCGCCCCGATCGCAAAGGCGTTCCCACGGTAACGGTCAACGCCGACGTTAGCCGACTCGACGTCAGCGAGTTGCGGGCGCCGCTTGTGCCCGCACCGCCAGCCGGTTCGCCATCGCCGGTGCAGCCCAGGATCGTGCCCACCCTGCCGTTCGTGGCGAGTTGGCTCGGCCGTTCCGCCGTCTCGGTGACAGTGCGACTGGGCGAGGTCGTCGGACTGGGCAGCAAGATGCAGAACGGCTCGCTCACGCTGGCCTCGAACGACTCGCGGTTCGCCTTCCGGGCCGCCGCAACCATCGGCGGCGGCTCCGCCGGTTTCGATCTCGTCTACGATCCCACCGGGCGCATCGGTCAGGCGACGCTCACGGCGTCGGCAAACCGTGTCTCGCTCGGTGAATTGGCGAGCGTGCTCGGCTTCGACCTCGGCTTGCGCGATGCCGTGGGAGACATCGACCTGCGCCTGCGTGGCGGCGGACGTACCACGCGCGATGCGCTGAACTCGGCCAGTGGTTCGATCGACATTGCCGTCACCAAGGGCGTGTGGCCGCGCGAGCCGCTCGCCAATTGGCCGGCGGAAACGCAACGCCTTCTCGGTGGTGCCGACACCGGTGTGCCGTTCAATTGTATCGCAGGTCGCTTCGATGTCAGCGGCGGCGTCGCCAGCCTGCGCCGGTTGGTGGTCGATACGCCGCGCACCACGATGGTGGGCGGAGGCTACCTGCATCTGCGCACCGAGGGCTGGGAATTCATCCTCGCTCCTGAGGCGCGTGACGCCCAGAACGCAACTCTGGCCTCGCCACTGCGCTTGAAGGGTGGGAGCGGCCGGCCGACGTCGGGTGCCCTGGAACCCAACCTCGCCAAATTGATCATCGGCGCTGGAGTCGTGCCCAGCTTGGTGTCCCAGGTCAATCAGGCGGCGCGCCAGACCGGCGTCAATCCGTGCGCCGCGGTCGCGCCGCGCGTCGAGGGCCTGAGGCCGGGATTACGGGCGCAGATGCCGGTGCCGACTGCCGACCTTCGCCAGCGCGGCGGACGCCCGACGACGCCCGCCCAGCAACCCTCGCCCCGGCGCGCGCCATGAAGCGTTTCTACAAGGAGACGGCGGTTGGCCCGGGGGACGGTGGATTTCGAGTGCTGCTCGACGGCAAGCCCATGCGCACGCCGGCGAAAGCGATCCTGGTCGTTCCCACGAAGCCGCTGGCCGAAGCCATCGCGGCCGAATGGGCTGGCGTGCCGGACAAGGCGGAAATCAACGCCGCCCATCTGCCGTTGACGCGTCTGGCTGCAACCGGCCTCGATCGGGTCGTGCCGCGGCGCGAAGAGGTTGTCGCCGATACGGCGAAATACGCCGGGTCCGATTTGCTGTGCTATCGCGCCACGACGCCGGTGAGCCTTGTGAAGCTTCAGCATGACGCCTGGCAGCCGTTGCTCGATTGGGCCGCCGACAGGTATGGCGCGCGTCTTGCTGTTGCCGAGGGGATAACGTTCGTCGAGCAATCCGAAGACGCCCTGCGGCGCCTGCACGACGTCGTCGCCACGCACGCCAATCTCGCCTTGTCGGCGCTTTACAATCTCACGCATACCGCCGGATCGCTGATCATCGCGCTCGCGGTGGCCGAAGGTCGGCTGTCCGCCGAAGGTGCATTTGCTGCCGCGCAGGTCGACGAACTCTATCAGATCGACCGCTGGGGCGACGATCCCTTGGCCCTGAAGCACCGCGAGGGGATCGCCAAGGACATTGACGCCAGCGCCCGGTTCCTGGCGTTGCTGGATAAGGCGCGACTGCGCAGCTGAAAGGGGAAGAGAAGATCATGGGATCAGGCAGCAAACTGCGTCAGGTTCTGGCGAAGAACGGTCTTGTCGAGGCGATGGCCGCGCACAGTCCGCTGTCGGCGATGCTGGCGGCCGAAGCGGGTTTCGACGCGATCTGGGCCAGTGGCTTCGAACTCTCGGCCATGTACGGCGTGCCCGATGTCAGCGTGGTGTCGATGACCCAGCATCTCGACATGACGCGGGCGATGGTCGACCGGTCGGGGCTGCCGGTGGTGGCCGACATCGACACCGGCTTCGGCAACGCGATCAATGTGCTCTATGCCATCGAACAGTACGAGCGTGCCGGTGCGGCCGCGATCGTGATGGAGGACAAGAGCTTTCCCAAGGTCACGAGCCTGATCGCCGGCGGTCGCCAGGATATGGTTCGCATCGAGGAGTTCCAGGGCAAGATCGAGGCGGCGCGCGCGGCCCGGTGCGATCCGGATTTGGTCATCGTGGCGCGCACCGAGGCGCTGATCGCGGGCCTGGGCCAGGATGAGGCTCTGAGGCGGGCACGCGCCTATGAAGCCGCCGGTGCCGACATGATCCTGGTCCATTCAAAGCAGAAGACGCCGGATGAGATCGAGGCCTTTGTACGTGCCTGGGACGGCAAGGTGCCGATTGCCCTGGTGCCGACCGCCTATCCACAAATGACGGTGGCCCGGGTAAAGGAACTCAAGAAGATCGGCTTGCTGATCTGGGGCAACCACGCCATTCGTGCCTCCGTGGGTGCAATGCGCGCGACCTTTGCGCAGATTCGCAAGGATCGGGGCATCCATGGCGTCGAAGCGAGCATCGCCACGGTCGAGGACGTCTTCGAACTGCAGGGCATGGGCACGGTCAAGGACAACGAGAAGCGATTCCTGCGCTAGACGCCGCCGTGCTAATGGCTGAAAACTGTCGCGGAAGGCCGGAGACATAGATGCAGCAGATGTTGGACGAACTCGAGCGTCGGCGCGCCGGGGCACGCTTGGGCGGCGGGCAGCGGCGTGTCGAGGCGCAGCACGCCAAGGGCAAGCTGACGGCGCGCGAGCGCATCGACGTGTTGCTCGATACAGGCTCGTTCGAGGAATACGACATGTTCGTCGAGCACCGTTCGGTCGATTTCGGCATGGAGGCCCAGAAGATCCCGGGCGACGGTGTGGTGACCGGGCACGGCACGATCAACGGCCGGCTGGTCTATGTCTTCAGCCAGGATTTCACCGTGTTCGGCGGTGCGCTGTCGGGCATGCACGCCGCCAAGATCTGCAAGATTATGGACATCGCCATGAAGGTCGGCGCCCCCGTGCTCGGGCTCAACGATTCCGGTGGCGCGCGCATCCAGGAAGGGGTCGATTCGCTCGCAGGTTACGCTGACGTGTTCCAGCGTAATGTGATGGCCTCGGGCGTGATTCCGCAAATTTCCATGGTCATGGGCCCCTGCGCCGGCGGCGCGGTCTATTCGCCGGCCATGACCGACTTCATCTTCATGGTGAAGGACAGCTCCTATATGTTCGTCACCGGTCCCGACGTGGTGAAGACCGTCACGCACGAGACCGTGACGCAGGAGGAACTAGGTGGCGCTCTCACCCACACGCAGAAGTCGGGCATCTCCGACCTTGCGTTCGAGAACGATGTCGAGGCTCTGCTGCAATTGCGTCGTTTCGTCCAATTCCTGCCCTCGAACAACCGCGAGAAGGCGCCTGCGCGGCACACGCTTGATCCCGTCGATCGCGACGACTTCTCGCTCGACACACTGGTGCCGGACAATTCGAACAAGCCCTACGACATCAAGGAGCTGATCCTGAAGGTCGTGGACGAGGGCGATTTCTTCGAGTTGTCGCCGGAATGGGCGGGCAACATCGTGGTCGGCTTCGGCCGCATGGCCGGCCGCACGGTGGGCTTTGTCGCCAACCAGCCGATGGTCCTGGCGGGTTGCCTGGACATCGACAGCTCGCGCAAGGCAGCACGGTTCGTGCGCTTCTGCGATGCCTTCAACATTCCGATCGTTACCTTTGTTGATGTGCCGGGCTTCCTGCCGGGCACGGCGCAGGAGTTCGGCGGCATCATCAAGCATGGCGCAAAGCTCCTTTACGCCTATGCCGAGGCGACGGTGCCCAAGGTGACGGTGATCACCCGCAAGGCCTACGGCGGCGCCTACGACGTGATGGCGTCCAAGCACCTGCGTGGCGACGTGAACTATGCCTGGCCGGGGGCGGAGATCGCCGTGATGGGTGCCAAGGGCGCGGTGGAGATCATCTTCCGCTCCGACATCGGAGACGCCGCCAAGATCTCCAAGCGCACCGAGGAGTATCGCGAGAAGTTCGCCAATCCCTTCGTGGCAGCCAACCGTGGCTTCATCGACGACGTGATCATGCCGCACGGCACGCGTCGGCGGATTTGCCGGGCGCTGGCCACCCTTGAGACCAAGAAGCTCGAGAATCCGTGGCGCAAGCACGGCAATGTACCTCTGTGAAGGGGCCGCTGTGAACATGTCGCCGGAGGAACGCGTCAGACGCGGCCAGGCCGTGCGCAAGCACCTGCTCGTGGCGCTGCTCGCGTTGCTCGTGCTCATCCCGTTGAACTTCATCGTCAGCCGCCAGTATCCGTGGTGGCTATGGGCGTTGATCGCCTGGATGCCGCTGATCGCCGCACACACTGCCTGGGCCAAAGGCCTGTTCGACCGCAATAGAGAAGGATCGTGAGTATGGCCGCCAGGAAGAAGGTCGCCAAAGCCGCGCCGAAGAAGTCCGCTGTGAAACCCAAGACGAAGCCTGCGGACATCCCGAGCGTTGCCAAGCCGCTGTTTGAGAAGATCCTGATCGCCAATCGCGGCGAGATCGCCTGCAGGGTCATCCGGACCTGCAAGCGCCTCGGCATCAAGACGGTCGCGGTTTATTCGGAGGCGGATGCAGACGCGCTGCATGTGCGGCAGGCCGATGAGAAGGTGCTGATCGGGCCGGCGCCCTCGGCCCAGTCCTATCTGCAGATCGACAAGATCGTGGCTGCCTGCAAGAAGACCGGCGCCCAGGCGGTCCATCCTGGCTATGGCTTCCTCTCCGAGAAGCAGGAGTTCCAGAAGGCCCTGGCCAAGGCCGGTATCGTCTTCATCGGCCCCGATGCGCTGGCGATTCACGCCATGGGCGACAAGATCGAATCCAAGAAGCTTGCCCAGAAGGCCGGCGTCAGCACAGTTCCGGGCTATCTCGCCGCCATTCCCAACGCCGATCAGGCGGTGAAGATCGCCCAGAAGATCGGCTATCCAGTGATGATCAAGGCGTCGGCGGGCGGCGGCGGCAAAGGCATGCGCATCGCCTTCAACGACGCCGAATGCCACGAGGGTTTCGGATCCGCGACCAACGAAGCCAAGGCGTCGTTCGCCGACGATCGTGTGTTCATCGAGAAGTACATCGAGGAGCCACGCCACATCGAGATCCAGCTCATCGCCGACGGTCACGGCAATTGCCTCTACCTTTGGGAGCGCGAGTGCTCGATCCAGCGCCGGCACCAGAAGGTGATCGAGGAGGCGCCGAGCCCTTTCCTCGACGCCAAGACGCGCAAGGCAATGGGCGAGCAGGCCGTCGCTTTGGCGAAGGCCGTGAAATACAAGAGTGCCGGCACGGTCGAGTTCATCGTCGACAAGAATCGTAAGTTCTACTTTCTCGAGATGAACACGCGGCTGCAGGTCGAACACCCGGTGACCGAGCTGATCACCAGCCTCGATCTCGTCGAATTGATGATTAGGGTGGCAGCGGGCGAGAAGCTGCCGCTTGCCCAGAAGGACGTGAAGCTCGAGGGCTGGGCCGTCGAGGCGCGGCTCTACGCCGAGGATCCGTACCGCAACTTCCTGCCCTCGACGGGGCGGCTTGTGAAATACCGCGAGCCTAAGCCCGGGCCGGACGTGAGGGTGGACACCGGAGTCTACGAGGGCGGCGAGATCTCGATGTTCTACGACCCGATGATTGCCAAGCTCTGCACCTATGGAAAGACGCGCATCGACGCCATCGAGCGCATGCGGCGCGCGCTGGACGAATTCTATGTCCGCGGTGTGTCGCACAATGTGCCGTTCCTGGCCGCCCTCATGGCGCATCCGCGATTCCACGAGGGCAGGCTGACGACCAATTTCATCGCCGAGGAGTTCAAGGGCGGATTCACGGTGGAGCATCTGCCACCGGACGATCCTGCGATGCTGGCCGCCTTGGCCGCCGTGGCCGAGCAGATCAGGGCGGCACGTGTGGGAAAGATGGACGACAGCTGGGTCGTGATGCTCAATCGCAAGCCGATTGCGCTCACCATGATGAGCAGCGAATCGGATATCAAGGTCACCATCGGCGACCGTCAGCTCGCGATCGAGACCAGCTGGACGCCGGGCGAGCCGCTGCTGCGAGCCCTCGTCGACCTGAAGGCGATCGTGGTTCAGGTCGATGCGGTGGGCTCGGGCTGGCGGCTGATCCATGAAGGCGGCCAGGCCGAAGCCCTGGTGCTGACACCGCGCCAGGCCGAACTCTATGCCTTAATGCCGGTCAAGGCGGCGCCCGACACCTCCAAGTTCCTGCTGTCGCCGATGCCCGGTCTGCTGGCTTCGGTCGCCGTGAGTGAAGGCCAGGAGATCAAGGCGGGCGAAGCGCTGGCGGTTGTCGAGGCCATGAAGATGGAGAACGTGCTGCGCGCGGTGCGCGACGGCACGGTCAAGACGCTGCATGCCAAGGCGGGCGACAGCCTGCGCGTCGACCAGAAGATCATCGAGTTCGCCTGAACCGGCCCGGATGCCCCTGCAGGCCCGCCTTACGATCACCGGCCGGGTTCAGGGCGTGGGCTATCGGGACTGGGCGATCGCCACCGGCCGGCGGCTTGGGTTGACCGGCTGGGTGCGCAATCGGGGCGACGGCTCGGTCGATGCGCTGGTGGTAGGCGATGACACGGCGGTCGGCGTCATGATCGAGGCCTGCCGGCATGGCCCGGCAATGGCACGGGTCGACGCCGTCGATGTCGAGCCCGCCGATCTCGACATCCTGCCGGAGGGCTTTACGCAGCTGCCGACGGTGTGACGGCATCGCCGAACACCTCGCTGAAAGTTTCGGCCAGCGCCATGTCCAGATCGGCGAGTGTGACCGGCAGTCCGAGGTCGACCAACGAGGTCACGCCATGGTCGGCGATGCCGCAGGGGACGATGCCTTCATAGTGACGGAGATCAGGCTCGACGTTGATCGAGAGGCCATGGAACGACACCCAGTGGCGGATGCGGACGCCGATGGCTGCGATCTTGTCCTCGCGCGGCGTGCCGTCGGGCAGGCGCGGCTTGTCGGGCCGGACGACCCAGACGCCGACGCGGCCGGCCCGGCGCTCGGCGGTCACGTTGAAGCGGGCGAGGGTGCGAATAGTCCATTCCTCGAGTTCCCAGACATAGCGGCGGACGTCCTGGCGCCGGGCGCGCAGGTCGAGCATGACATAGGCCACGCGCTGGCCGGGGCCGTGATAGGTGTACTGCCCGCCGCGGCCGGCCACGTGCACGGGGAACCGCGTGGGCTGCAGCAGGTCCTTGGAGGCTGCACTGGTGCCCGCAGTATAGAGCGGCGGGTGCTCCAGCAACCAGACGAGTTCGGGCGCGCGTCCGGCCCGAATATCGGCGACACGGGCCTCCATGGTCGCCAGTGCCTCTGAATAGGGCACAGCACCGTCGGAAATGCGCCATTCCGGCTTGTTCATTGTGGCAAAATCGGTGCTTCCGGCCTTTCGCGCAATAGCTGAGCGTCGCGCCTTGCCACTGAGGGGTCGATTTGGTATCCCCGCGCCCATCGAACCGGCGCGGCCATGGCGGAATTGGTAGACGCGCTAGCTTGAGGTGCTAGTGCCGCGAGGCGTGGAAGTTCGAGTCTTCTTGGCCGCACCAACTCGCCGGATCGATCGAAAGGGTAGAAACAGAGTCGCCGCCTTCGGGCGGCCCCTTTTTTAGTAGGCGGGAGACGAGCTTGGCGGATGAACTCACCGACGGCGCGCTCCGTTACCATCGCTTACCCCGACCGGGCAAAATCGAGGTCGTTCCGACCAAGCCCCTGGCTACCCAGCGAGACCTGTCGCTGGCCTATTCGCCCGGCGTCGCCGCGGCCTGCCACGAGATCGTGCGCGATCCCGCGATGGCCGCGGAGCTGACGATACGCGCCAATCTGGTGGGCGTGGTGACCAACGGCACCGCAGTGCTGGGTCTCGGCGCCATCGGCCCGCTCGCTGCCAAGCCGGTGATGGAGGGCAAGGGCGTCCTCTTCAAGAAGTTCGCCGGCATCGACGTGTTCGATCTGGAACTCGCCGAACTCGACCAGGACAAGCTGGTCGACATCGTGGCCGCCCTCGAGCCTACCTTCGGCGGCATCAATCTCGAGGACATCAAGGCACCCGAGTGCTTCTACGTCGAGCAGAAGCTGCGCGAGCGGATGAAGATCCCGGTCTTCCACGACGACCAGCACGGCACGGCGATCATCGTCAGCGCCGCGGTGCTGAACGGCCTGTCGTTGGTCGGCAAGGACATCTCCAAGGTGAAGCTGGTGATCTCCGGCGCTGGCGCGGCTGCACTGTCGTGTCTCGGCCTGCTGGAGAAGGTCGGCCTGCCGCGTGAAAATATGTGGGTGACCGATATCGTCGGCGTGGTCTGGAAGGGCCGCAACGAGCTGATGGACCCGTGGAAGGAACGCTATGCGCGCGAGACACAGGCCCGCACCCTGGGCGAGGTGATCGGCGGCGCCGACGTTTTCCTGGGCCTCTCGGCTGCCGGCGTCCTGAAGCCCGAGATGGTGGCCCGGATGGCCGCGCGGCCGCTCATCTTCGCATTGGCCAATCCCAATCCCGAAATCACACCTGAAGACGTCGCGGGCGTTCGCGACGACGCCATCATGGCGACCGGGCGTAGCGACTATCCCAATCAGGTCAACAATGTCCTGTGCTTCCCCTACATCTTCCGCGGCGCGCTGGACGTGGGGGCCACGACCGTCAACGACGAGATGAAGATCGCCTGTGTGCGGGCGCTCGCGGCGCTGGCGCGGAAGGAACCGTCCGACGTCGTGGCG
>JAUXST010000709.1 GCA_030679805.1 Reyranella sp.
GTGTTCCTCGGCCAGCGCTGGGACCGCTTCCAGGCACTGGTGAAGAACAAGGACATTTGGGGTGCGGCCACCATCCGCGCTTTCCTCCTCACCCCGCGCGAGGAGTTCGCCTCGATCAGCGCGGCGATCCACAAGCGTGCCTACGAGCATGCCTTCCTCGACATCGGCTATGGCGTCACCATGTCCGGTCCGCACATCCAGGGCCGCATGACCAACGTCATCGACGTCAAGCGCGGCGAAAAGGTGCTCGAGATCGGCACCGGTTCGGGCGTGCAGTCGGCCTATATCGCCAACCTCACCGAGAACGCCTACACGATCGAGATCATCGCCCCGCTCGCCGCCCGCACGCGCGCGCTGTACGACAAGCTGATCGACAAGGGCTACACCGAATACAAGCACATCAAGACCAAGAATGCCGACGGCTACTACGGCTGGGAAGAGGCGGGTCCGTTCGACAAGATCATCGTGACCTGCGGCATCGACCATGTGCCGCCGCCGCTCCTGCAGCAGCTCAAGGCCGGCGGCCTCATGGTCATCCCGGTCGGTCCCCCGGGCGCCCAGCGCGTGCTCAAGGTCGCCAAGACCCAAGGCGCCGATGGGTCGATCACCACCAGCCGCGAGGACATCTACGGCGGCAAGATCGTCCCGTTCGTGCCCTTCACCAAGCTCGAGGGCGGCAAGATCGTCGGCAGCCACAACCGCTGACGCGGACGCCGATACGCCTAAACTAAAGCGACAGGGCCGCGCCACGAAAGCGCGGCCCTGATCGGCCGCAACGACGGCCCAACAACAACGGAGCCTCCCCCTTTGACCGTCTCCGTCGATCTCGACAATCGTCCGACCGTCCATTGTCATCCTGAGCGCAGCGAAGGATCTCGTGCCGCTGCGACCGGCGATGAGGTCCTTCGCTGCGCTCAGGACGACAGAAGTTCGCCTCCTCGGCGGAGGAGCCTGCAGTGACCGTCTCCGTTGATCTCGACAATCGTCCGTCGCTTGCCTTCTACCTGTCCGTAGGCCTCGTCGCCGGCAGCATCATCGCGCTGCAGATCGGCATCATGCGGGTGTTCTCGGTCGGCAGCTGGGCCCACTTCGGCTCGCTGGTCGTGAGCCTCGCCATGTTCGGCTTCGGCCTCACCAGCGCGGTCATGTGCGTGGGCAAGGGCTGGTTCGAGCGCCACTGGCAGGGCGCGGTCAAGGGCGCGCTGCTGGCCTTCGGGCCGCTGATGGTGGTGTGCAACCTCGCCGCCCAGCAGGTGCCGTTCAACGCCATCTTCCTGATTTCCGACCCGATGCAGAAGTGGCGGCTGCTCGCCAACTTCGTGCTCTATTTCCTGCCGTTCCTGGCCGGTGCCCTCTATCTTGGCGTCGTCTTCCTGAAGGCGAAGAAGACATTCAGCCGCGTCTACTTTGCCGACCTCGTGGGCTCCGGCCTGTGCGGGCTTTCCGTGCTGCTCGCCATGTACTTCTTCAAGCCCGACGACCTCATCATGGCGCCGCTGCTGCTGTGGCTGGCCGGCGGCATTCTCTGGTTCTTTGCCTTGGGCGACCGGCGCGGCATCGCCGCCATCGTGGGCGTCGCCATCCTGTCGGCGGTCGTGCACTACGCCGCACCTCCGCTGCTCGACATCCCCAAGCTCGCGGTCTCCGACTACAAGGGCGTGTCCTACGCCCGCAAGTTCCCCGACGCCGTGCGCACCTACGAGCGCGCCTCGCCGTTCGGCTACCTCGAAGTCTATTCCAGCTCCTACCTGCATTTTGCGCCGGGCCAGTCCGACAACGCCGCCTTCAATGTCAAAAAAATGCCGGCCAACGCCTATCTCGGTCTCTACATCGATTCCGAGGGGCCGGCGGGCATCATCAAGGACTTGCCAGCCGACGAGACGCCGTATTTCAGATATCTGCCGATGTTCTATCCCTACCTGCTGAAAAAGGATCCCAAGACCTTTGTCGTTCAGTTCGGCGGCGGCATTTCTACCGCGGTGGCGCTGAAGTCCGGCTCCAGCCACGTGACCGTGGCCGAGGGCAATCCCGCGCTGCTGACGGCGTTCCGCGAGGACAAGGGTCTGCGCGACTTCACCGGCGACGTGCTGCGCAATCCCAAGGTCACCGTCGTCGACTTCGACGGCCGCCTCTATGTCGCCGGCACCAAGAACCGCTACGACATCATCGACCTGTCGCTGGCCGATTCGGCCGGCCTGTCGAGCCCCGGCGGCTTCTCCATCGTCGAGAAATATTCTTATACGCGCGAAGCCATGACCGCCTACATGCGCGCGCTGACGCCTGGCGGCATTCTCTCAGTCACGATGTGGAACAAGGAAGAGCCGCCCAAGTCGGTGCTGAAGCTCTACGCCACCATGGTGGCCGCGGCGCGCGACGTCGCCAAGGATCAGGAGGACGGCAAGGACGTCGCGCAGAAATTCTACGTCGTCTCGTCCTATCTCTCGACGGCAACGGTTCTCTACAAGCGCGACGGCTTCACGCCCGCGGAAATCGCCCAGCTCAACACCCACACCAAGGCGATGTCGTTCGACGAGATCTACTATCCCGGCTTCAAGGTCGACGAAGCGGCGCTGCCGCAGATCCTCTCCGACTATCGCGACCAGTTCTTCTTCGAGGGCGACGCCACCGATCCGACGGGGCCCTCGGAGAAAGAGCCCAACGACAAGCCGCCGCCTGGAATGACAGGGGGCGCTCCAACCGAGGTGAAGGCCGACGTAAAGCCCGACGGCCCGCCGCCCGCACCCATCGTGCCGGCGACCGTGCTGGGCCGGCTCGCCTGGCACTTTCTGATCGACGGCGGCTGGCAGCAGAAGGTGGCGGACGAGTATGTCTTCGACACCCGCATCCTCACCAACCACCAGCCGTACTTCGCCGCCTACATCAAGGTGGGCGACCTGCTGAAGTTCACCGACCGGCTGGAACTGGTGCAGGACGAGTGGGGCTACCTGCTGTTGTGGGCGACGCTCGGCATCGCCACGATCTTCGCCCTCACGCTGGTGCTGTTCCCCGTGGTCTTCGGCTGGCGCACCATCTTCAGCCGCTATCCCGGCAAGGCCGGCACGATGCTCTATTTCCTCTGCCTTGGCCTCGGCTACATCATCGTCGAGGTGGGCATGATCTCCCACTTCATCCTGGCACTCTCCAACGCCACCGTGTCGGCCTCGGTGCTGATCACCGGCATGCTGGTGTTCTCGGGCTGCGGCAGCTTCTTCTCCGAGCGTTTTCTCGACCGGTCGCGCACCTTCATGCCCAAGGTGTTCCTGGCGATCTTCCTGATCCTGACGCTCTATGCCTTCACCATCGACTACGCGCTCGACTGGATCGGCACGCTGCCCTATGCGCTGCGCATCGTGCTCTGCCTGCTGCTGCTGCTGCCGCCGTCGTTCCTGATGGGCTTCCCGATGCCGACGGCGATGACCACGCTCGGCCGCCTGGGCAAGGACCACATGTTCCTGTGGGCCTGGGGCATCAACGGCTGCTTCTCGGTGATCGGCGCCGCCCTGGTGCCGATCGTGGCGACCAGCTGCGGCCTGCCGGCCGTCGTGCTGGTCGGCGCGATCGCCTACCTGGTGGCGCTGCCCGCCTTCTTCTCCGTCCTGATGCCGCTCGATAAGGGGCGGCCTGCGGCAGCGTGAAGCGGCGGGCGCTGCTGCTGGGGGCCTTGCTGATGCCGACCGCCGCGCACGCCCAAGGCCAGACAACGCGCAAGAAACCGAGCAAGACATCCCGCAAGAAACAGGTGGCCAAACCGGGTGCCAAACCGGCCGCGAAAGCTGCCCCCAAACCGCCGCCGCCGCCACCCCGGGAAGCAAAGACGCAGCTCGTCGCCTTCAATGCCTCGGCCTTCCCCTATCGCGGCTTCATTCCCAACAGCACCAAGCCTTTCCTCGATGCGCGCGACGGCGTGCGGCGCGGGCACACGAGCTTGCGCGGCGACGTCTATTGGGAGGAC
>JAUXST010000712.1 GCA_030679805.1 Reyranella sp.
TGGGCGTCTACATGGCCCGCATTTACCGGGACGAAATGCCGGGCTTCGTCCGCTGGCTCAAGCCGGTGGAAAACGCCTTCTATCGTGTCTGCAGCGTCAAGCCGGGCGACGACATGCCGTGGACCCGCTATGCCTTCGCGATGATCGCCTTCAACCTCATGGGTTTTCTCGCGGTCTACGCCCTGCAGCGCTTCCAGATCTGGCTGCCGCTCAACCCCGAGGGCCTCGCCAACACCACGGCCGATTCGGCCTTCAACACGGCCATCAGCTTCCTCACCAATACGAACTGGCAGTCGTATGGCGGCGAATCGACCATGAGCTACCTGTCGCAGATGGCGGGCCTCGCCGTACAAAACTTCCTGAGCGCCGCCACCGGCATTGCGCTCGCCATGGCGCTGATCCGCGGCTTTGCCCGCGCCAACGCCAAGGGGATCGGCAATTTCTGTGCTGACCTCGTCCGCGTCACCCTCTATGTGCTGCTGCCGTTCTGCATCGTGCTCACCCTGTTCTACGTCTGGCAGGGCGTGCCGCAGAACCTCGGCGCCTATGTCGAGGCGACGACGCTGGAAGGCGCCAAGCAGACCATCGCCCAGGGCCCGGTGGCCTCGCAGCTTTCGATCAAGATGCTGGGCACCAATGGCGGTGGCTTCTTCAACGCCAATTCCGCCCATCCCTACGAGAACCCGACGGCCCTCTCCAATCTCGTGCAGATGCTCACCATCTTCGCGATCGGCGCGGCGATGACCAATGTGTTCGGTCGCGCCGTCGGCGCCGAACGCCAGGGCTGGGCGATCCTGGCCGCCATGGGCGTGCTGTTCATCGCCGGTGTCTTCGTCGCCTACTGGGCCGAAGCCGGCGGCAACCCGCTGCTGGCCGCGGTCGGCATGGACAACGGCCTGGGCAACATGGAAGGCAAGGAGGTGCGCTTCGGCACGCCGCTGTCGGCGCTCTTTGCCGTGATCACGACAGCTGCTTCCTGCGGCGCGGTCAACGCCATGCACGACAGCTTCATGCCGCTGGGCGGCATGATCCCGCTCATCAACATGCTGCTGGGCGAGATCATCATCGGCGGCGTCGGTGCCGGCCTCTATGGCATCCTGCTGTTCGCCATCCTGGCGATCTTCCTGGCCGGCCTCATGGTCGGGCGCACGCCGGAGTATGTCGGCAAGAAGATCGAGGCGCGCGACGTCAAGTTCACCATGCTGGCGATCCTCTGCCTGCCGCTGGCGATCCTGGGCTTCACGGCGCTGGCCGTCGTGCTGCCGGCGGGTCTCGCCGGGCCGGCCAACGCTGGCCCGCACGGTTTCAGCGAGATCTTCTACGCCTTCACCTCGGCCGCGGCCAACAACGGCAGCGCCTTTGCCGGGCTCACGGCGAACACCCTCTTCTACAATTCGACGCTGGGCGTCGCGATGATCATCGGCCGCTTCGCGATCATCGTGCCGATGCTGGCGGTGGCCGGCTCGCTCGCCGCCAAGCGCAAATCAGCCGTCTCGCTGGGCACCTTCCCGACCGACGGCCCGCTGTTCGTGGGCCTGCTGGTCGGCGCCATCCTGATCGTCGGCGGTCTCACCTTCCTGCCGGCGCTGGCGCTGGGACCCATCGCGGAACACTTCGCGATGCTGGCCGGCACGCTGTTCTAAGAGGCACCATCATGAGCAAACGTGACAAGTCGCAGTCCCTGTTCGACGCGGCCATCCTGAAGCCCGCCGTGGTAGCGAGCTTCGCCAAGCTGCAT
Organism: Reyranella sp.; assembly: GCA_030679805.1. Taxonomy (GTDB): domain Bacteria; phylum Pseudomonadota; class Alphaproteobacteria; order Reyranellales; family Reyranellaceae; genus Reyranella. The sequence continues at coordinate 1,739 of JAUXST010000712.1, forward strand.
CCGCGGGACCTGATGAAGAACCCGGTGATGTTCACTGTGGAGCTGGTGGCGCTGGTCGCTACCATCCTGACGGTGCGCGACATCGTCGTGCACGCGCCGGGCATCGGTTTCGAGATTCAGATCGTGGCCTGGCTGTGGGTGACGCTGCTGTTCGCCACCTTCGCCGAGGCGGTGGCCGAGGGCCGCGGCAAGGCCCAGGCGGAAACGCTGCGCCGCATGCGCAGCGAAACCATCGCCAAGGTCCTGGTGGGCGTCGGCGACATCTTCGAGCCCGTGCGTGCCCATGCGCTGAAGGTCGGCCAGGTGGTGCTGGTCGAGGCCGGCGACATCGTGCCGGGCGACGGCGAGATCATCGAGGGCGTGGCCACCATCGACGAATCGGCCATCACTGGTGAATCGGCGCCCGTCATCCGCGAAGCGGGTGGCGACCGCTCGGCCGTGACCGGCGGCACCAAGGTGCTGTCGGACCACATCAAGGTGCGGATCACGGCGGAAGAAGGTTCGAGCTTCCTCGACCGCATGATCGCCCTGGTCGAGGGCGCCGCCCGCCAGAAAACCCCCAACGAGCTGGCGCTGAACGTGCTATTGGCCGGCCTCACCCTCATCTTCGTGCTGGCGGTGGTCACCATCCCGAGCTTCGCGGCCTATGCCGGCGGCTCGGTTTCGGTGATCGTGCTGATCGCGCTGTTCGTGACGCTCATTCCTACGACGATCGGCGCGCTGCTGTCGGCCATCGGCATTGCCGGCATGAGTCGCCTGGTGCGTTTCAACGTGCTGGCCACCTCCGGCCGAGCCGTAGAGGCGGCGGGCGATGTCGACACTCTGCTGCTCGACAAGACCGGCACCATCACGCTCGGCAACCGGCACGCCACCCAGTTCATGCCGCTGAGCGGCGTCGACGAGAACGAGCTGGCCCGCGTGGCCCAGCTCGCCAGCCTCGCGGACGAGACACCCGAGGGCCGCTCGATCGTCGTGCTCGCCAAGGACAAGTACGGCCTGCGCATCATCGGCACGACCGAGATCAAGGGACAGTTCGTGGCCTTCACGGCCCAGACCCGCATGAGCGGCGTCGACGTCGAAGGTACGGTCATCCGCAAGGGTGCGGTCGACGCGGTGGTGGCCCACGCGCGGTCGATGGGCGCCACGCCGCCGATGGAGGAGATCGACCGCATCGCGAGTTATATCGCCAAGGAGGGCGGCACGCCGCTCGCCGTGTCGCGCAACGGCCAGGTCCTGGGCATCGTCTACCTGAAGGATGTGGTGAAGGGCGGCATCCGCGAGCGCTTTGCCGAACTCCGCCGCATGGGCATCCGCACCGTGATGATCACCGGCGACAATCCGCAGACGGCCGCCGCCATCGCCGCCGAAGCAGGTGTCGACGATTTCCTGGCCCAGGCCACGCCCGAGGCCAAGCTGCAGCTGATCCGCAAGGAGCAGACCGGCGGCCGGTTGGTGGCGATGTGCGGCGACGGCACCAACGACGCACCGGCGCTCGCCCAGGCCGACGTCGGTGTCGCCATGCATACGGGCACCAATGCCGCACGCGAGGCCGGCAACATGGTCGACCTCGACAGCGACCCGACCAAGCTGATCGAGATCGTGGGCATCGGCAAACAGCTGCTGATGACCCGCGGCGCGCTCACGACCTTCTCGGTGGCCAACGACGTGGCGAAATACTTCGCCATCATCCCGGCCATGTTCATCGCCTTCTATCCGCAGATTGGGGTGCTGAACGTCATGCATCTCGCCACGCCGCAGAGCGCTATCCTGTCGGCCATCATCTTCTATGCCCTGATCATCGTGGCGCTGATTCCGCTGGCGCTGCGTGGCGTCCAGTACCGGCCGAGCAGCGCGGCCGCCCTGTTGCGCCGTAACCTGCTGATCTACGGCATCGGCGGCCTGATCGTACCCTTCGTCGGCATCAAGCTGATCGACATCGTCGTCGCTGCTGCCGGCCTTGCCTGAGGATTGTGCCATGCTTCGCCATATCAGAGCTTCCGTCGTCATCCTGCTGCTGATGACCGTCCTTACCGGCCTCGCCTATCCATTGGCCATGACGGGCCTGGCGCGGGTGGTCCTGCCGGATCAGGCCGCCGGCTCGTTGATCGAGCGGGATGGCAAGGTCGTGGGCTCGTCGCTGATCGGGCAGAACTTCGCCGAGGACCGCTACTTCCAGGGCCGGCCGTCGGCGACGACCGATACCGATCCAAAGGATGCGACCAAGACCGTGGCCGCGCCCTACAATGCCGCAAACTCGGCCGGCTCCAATCTCGGGCCGACGTCCAAGGCGCTGGTCGACCGCGTTCAGGAGGACGTGAAGAAGCTGGGCGGGGCCGCGAACAAGCCCGTGCCGGGCGATCTGGTCACGACCTCGGGTAGCGGCCTCGATCCGCACATTTCGCCGGCTGCCGCGGCGTGGCAGGTGGCGCGGGTCGCCAAGGCGCGCAATCTGCCGGAGGCCGAGGTGCAGAAGCTGGTGGCGCAGCACACGGTGGGCCGCGAACTGGGCGTGCTGGGCGAGCCCAGGGTCAACGTGCTCAAGCTCAACCTGGCCCTCGACGCGCTGCCCAAGCAGTGACAATGATCGTGCCCCATGGCCGGCGTCGGTGAAGAAACCCGCCCTTCGCCCGACGCCCTGCTGAAGGCGGCGGAGAAGGAGGCGCGCGGCAAGCACAAGATCTTCCTCGGCGCCGCCCCAGGCGTCGGCAAGACTTGGGAGATGCTGTCGACCGCCCGGCGCCGCAAGCTCGAGGGCGCCGACGTCGTCGTGGGCGTCGTGGAAACGCACGGCCGCGCCGAAACCGAGGCGCAGCTCGCGGGCCTCGAAATCCTGCCGCGGCGGCACATCGCCTACAAAGGCCGGATGCTCGAGGAGATGGATATCGACGCCATCCTGGCGCGACGTCCGGCGCTGGTGCTGGTCGACGAGCTCGCGCACACCAACGCCGAGGGCAGCCGCCATCCCAAGCGCTATCTCGACGTCGAGGAGCTTCTGGCGGCCGGCGTCGACGTCTACTCGACGCTGAACGTGCAGCACATCGAGAGCCTGAACGACGTGATTGCGCGCATCACCCGCATCCGGGTGCGCGAGACCGTCCCCGACCGGATCGTCGACACCGCCGACGAGGTCGAGCTGGTCGATCTGACGCCCGCCGACCTGATCGCGCGGCTGGGCGAGGGCAAGGTCTACGTGCGCGAGCAGGCCCAGCGCGCGGTACGGCGCTATTTTTCGCCGGGCAACCTGACGGCGCTGCGCGAACTGGCGCTCAGGCGCACCGCCGAGCGCGTCGACGACCAGATGCTGAGCTACATGCGCGAGCACGCCATCACCGGCCCGTGGGCGGCCGGCGAGCGGGTGATCGTGTGTCTCGATCCCAGCCCCGGCGCCGCCAACGCCGTGCGCGCCGCCAAGCGCACCGCCGACAGCCTCGATGCCGAGCTGATCGCGCTCTATGTCGAGACCGAGCGCCACGCCGGCCTCAGCGACGCCGAGCACACCTGCCTGGCCGAGACCATGCGGCTGGCCACGCAGCTCGGCGCCGAAGTCGCCACGGTGCCCGGCCGCTCGGTGGTCGAGGAGATCCTGGCCTTTGCCCGCGCCCGCAACGCCACCCGCGTCGTGGTCGGCAAGTCGCGGCGCTCGCGCTGGTTCGAACTGACCCACGGCTCGGTGGTCGACGAGCTGGTGCGCAGCGGCTCCGGGCTCGCCGTCGAGGTGGCGCCCTCGGCCGACGGGCCGGTACCGGTTCAGCCGATCGACTGGCTGTTGGGAGCGCCGCGCCAAATCGGACCCTATCTCGAGGGCGTCCTCACCACGGCGCTGGCCACCGCCGTCGGCAAGCTGGTGGACCAGCTCATCAACGTGCCCAATGTCTCGCTGGTGTTCGTGGTCCCGGTCCTGATCGCCGCGGCGCGGCACGGCCTTGTGCCCTCGCTCTGGGTCGCAGGGCTGAGCGTGCTCTGTTTCAACTTTTTCTTCCTGCCGCCGCTCTACGAATTCACGATCTCCGATCCCGCCAACATCGTGGCGCTCGTGCTTTTCATGTTCGTGGCGATCGTGGCCAGCGCGCTGGCTGCCCGCACGCGCGCGCAGACCGAGGCGGCGCGCCGCGAGGCCCGTACGACGGCCGATCTCTATGCCTTCAGCCGCAAAATCGCGGGTGTCGTCGACCTCTACGATCTGTTGTGGACCGTGGCCACGCATCTCGCCCGGCTGCTGAATGCCGAGGTCGTGGTTCTGATGCCGGAAAAGACTTCGGCGGGAAACGGCAAGCTCGAAGCCTCGGCCGCCTTTCCGCCGGGCACCGAGTTGACCGAGGCCGATCTCGCGGCGGCGCGCTGGTCATGGGACGCCGACCAGCCGACCGGCAAGGGTACGGATACGTTGCCGGGCGGCCGGTGGCTGTTCGTGCCCATCCGCACCAGCCGCTCCGAAATCGGCGTGATCGGCGTGCTGCCGCTCAAGGAAGGCGACGGCAGCCTCAGCGCGGCCGAGCGGCGCCTGCTCGATGCCGTGGGCAATCAGGCGGCAGTCGCCATCGAGCGCGTCACCTTGGTGGCCGACATCGATCAGGCGCAGCTCGGGGTGGAGCGCGAGCGCCTGCGTTCGGCGATGCTGACCTCGGTGTCGCACGATCTCAGGACGCCGCTCGCCTCGATCATCGGCGCCCTCTCGAGCCTCAGGAGCTACCGCGACCGCTACGACGAGGCGACGCGCGCGGAACTGCTGGGCACGGCCTTGAGCGAGGCCGAGCGGCTCGACCGCTTCGTCGGCAATCTCCTCGCCATGACCCGCCTCGATGCCGGGGCAATCACGCCCAAGCGCGAGGCCGTCGAGGTCGGCGATCTCGTGTCGACCACCTTGCGGCGCGCGATGCCGCTCCTGGAGGGCCGTCAGGTGGGCTCGTCGATCCCGCCCGGCCTGCCCAGCCTGTCGCTCGATTTCGTCCTGGCGGAGCAGGCGCTGTTCAACCTCCTGGACAATGCCGCCAAGTATTCGCCGGCGGGCGCACGGATCGAGATCGAAGCGCATCAGGTGGGGGCACGCGTCGAGATCGTCGTGCGCGACGAGGGGCCCGGCATCGCCGCGGCCGATCTCGACCGGATCTTCGACAAGTTCTACCGCGCCCACGAGGGCGACCGCCGTCTCGCCGGCACTGGGCTGGGGCTCGCCATCGCCCGGGGCTTCGTCGAGGTCCAGGGCGGCACGATCGCGGTGCGCAACCGGGCCGACCGCAGTGGCGCGGAATTCGTGGTGAGCTATCCTGTCTCCTGACATGACGGGCGATGCCGCGCTGATCCTGATCGTCGAGGACGAGCCGCCGATCCGTCGGCTGCTGCGCACGACGCTGGCCGCCCACGATTATCGCACGCTGGAGGCCGCGACCGGCGCCGAGGCCCTGCAGGCGTTGCGCCATCACCGCCCCGATCTCGTGCTGCTGGACCTCGGCCTGCCCGATGTCGACGGCCTCGCCCTGATCGGCCAGATCCGCGCCCAGGGGCCGGTGCCCATCGTGGTGCTGTCGAGCCGCGGCGACGAGGCGGCCAAGGTGGCG
>JAUXST010000732.1 GCA_030679805.1 Reyranella sp.
CACAGCACCAGGCCGTCGCGCTTGAAGGCCAGGAGATCGGGTTCGCGCCACGGCGTGTGATGGAAGTGAATGCGCGCGGCGGGTTGGCCTGCCTTGACCTCGGCGCCGAGGTCGACCAGCGGTTCGAACAGACCACCGTCAGAGGCATAGACATAATAGTCGTCGCCGCCGATCTCGGTGAGGCGGGTCGGCGAGGGGGCCGGCGGCACCGTCCCCTGCAGCAGGCCGACGTGGGCGAGGACGCGGCGGAGGCCGCCGTCGATGACGGCGAGCGACTGCGGCGTCACCAGGCCGCCGCCGCCCAGCTCGGTGCCCATCGACAGCACGCCCTGGCGGTACGACGCCGAGGTGAAGGTCCGGCCGCCGCCCTGCGGGACGGCCGCGATGTAACTTACCGGCGCGCCGAACGCCTTCAGGAGGCCCACGATCTTCTCCATGCGCGCGCCGTCCTCATGGCGCGGCGCGAGCGCGCTCGGGATGTAGGTGAGCGAACTGCCGCCGGAGTGGAAGTCGAAGCTGTAGTCGAAGCCCGGCAGCAGGGCGTGCTCGATCCAGTAGGCGATCTGCTGCGTGATCGTGCCGTCGGCGTCACCGGGGAAGGACCGGTTGAGGTTGCCGTCGTCGATCGGCGAAGTCCGCTGCCCCGCCATGGCGGCGGGAAAGTTGGCCGACGGCAGGATCACCAGCCGGCCCTTGATGTCCTTGGGTTCTAGGCTGCGGATCAGCTTGCCGAGGCCGATCTGGCCTTCCCATTCGTCGCCGTGGTTGCCGGCCTGCAGCAGGACGCTCGGGCCGTCGCCGTTCTTGATGCGCACGATCGGGATGGGGATCCAGCCGTAGGCCGAGCGGTGCACCGAATGCGGCACGCGCACGAAGCCGGTGGCCTTGCCCTCGGCGTTGAGGTCGATGTCGGCCGACAGCCGGCTCATGGCCGTGGAGTCGCTGGGCTTGGAAGCAGTCATGGTCAACGCCTTTCGCTACGGGGATCGAGGGCATCCTGCAGGCCGTCGCCGACGAAATTGAAGGCGATCACCGTTAGGAAGATGAGAAGGCCGGGCCACAGGGCGAGCATGGGCGCTTCCTGCAGCAGTTCCTGGGCGCCGGTCAGCATGTTGCCCCAGCTCGCGGCCGGCGGCTGGATGCCGAGGCCCAGGAAGGACAGGGTCGATTCGAACAGGATGAGCGTGCCGATCGACATGGTGGTGGCGACGACCAGCGATCCCGCCGTATTGGGCAGGATATGGCGGAACATGATGCGCAGCGGCCGCGCCCCCAGCGCCCGCGCCGCGCGCGTGAAGTCGCGGGCCTTGAGGGACAGCGTCTCGGCACGCACCAGCCGCGCGACCGTGGTCCAGCCCGTGAGGCCCACGATCACGACGATGCGATAGAGCGAGAAGGTCTCGGATTGGGCGAACTCGGCCGGTATGCC
>JAUXST010000735.1 GCA_030679805.1 Reyranella sp.
ATTCGGGCATCATCTTCCGCGCGATCGGCATTCCGACCTCGATGTTCACCGTCCTGTTCGCCGTGGCACGTACGGTGGGCTGGGTCTCGCAGTGGAACGAGATGATCGAGGATCCGGACCAGAAGATCGGCCGGCCGCGCCAGCTCTACAACGGCCAGACCGAGCGCCCCTACAAGCCGCTTCACATGCGGAGCTAGTTCGCATTCCGGGGAGGAAAGCGAGAGGACATGGCGAGATCATCATTCGGACCGAACCGGGCGGCGACCTGGACGGTCACCCAGAAGCCAAAGCCGATGCCGCGTATCGTGCGGCTCGGCCGGCCAGCCAACGACAATCACCGCCGGCATGGCGTGCTGAAAGGCTTCCTGATGCTGGGCCTTGCGACGGCGCTGCTTGCGCTCGTGGTATCCGGCACGCGCCTGATCTGACGGGTCGGCCGCCTACTTGCGTTCGATCAACTCGATCTTGTAGCCGTCGGGGTCCTCGACGAAGGCGATCACCGTCGTGCCGAACTTCACCGGCCCGGGCGCACGCGTGACCTTGCCGCCCGTCTTGGTCACCTGCTCGCAGACGCCGTAGACGTCGGGGACGCCGACGGCGAGGTGACCGAAGCCGCTGCCAAGCTCGTAGGGCTTCGCCTGATCCCAATTGTAGGTCAGCTCGACTGCGCAATGCTCCTTCTCGTCGCCGTATCCGACGAACGCGAGCGTATACTTACCTTCCGGGATCTCGCGCTTGCGCAGCAGCTTCATGCCCATCGGGCCAGTATAGAAGGCCAGCGACTTGTCGAGATCGAGGACGCGGATCATCGTATGCAGCATGCGATAGTTGGTTGCGGTGTCGGGCATTTCTGTCTCCCCTACCTGTCGCGGATCATGGCGGCGAACGTCGCCTCGGCGGCGAGCTTGCCCTCGACCATTGCCTTGCCGGAGAATTTCCAGACGTTGGCCCGGCTCTGGATTTTCTCGACATGAAGCTCAAGGCGATCACCGGGGATCACCGGCCGGCGGAAGCGCACACCATCGATCGACATGAAGTAGACCAGCTTGCCTTCGGATCCAGTGCCAAACGTGGACACGACCAGAACGGCGGCGGTCTGCGCCATTGCCTCGACAATCAGGACACCCGGCATGACCGGCTCGGACGGGAAATGGCCCTGAAAGAACGGCTCATTGATGCTGACGTTCTTGATGCCCACTGCGCTGCGGTCGAGTTGCATGTCGACCACACGGTCGACCATCAGCATCGGGTAACGATGCGGGATCATCTGCAGGATGCGCTTGATGTCCACCGCGGTCGCCGCGGAGAGGCTTGCCTGGTCGGTTTGAATGTTCATGTCACAGCCGCCCGCCGTTCAGAACCGCGATCCAAAGCTGAATCGGAAGTTCTGGGTCTTGTCCCAAGGCTCGTAAACCACAGGGAAGGTGTAGTCTATGCGGATCGGGCCGAAGGGCGATATCCACTGGATACCGAAGCCTGTACCGACTCGCATCAACGAATTGTCGAGAACCGACGCACCAAAATTGCTCGCCTGGTTGCCCCAAAGCGAGCCGGTGTCGACGAATGCCTTGCCGAGCAAGCCGAGTTCTTTGGGAATGCCATAGAGTGGGAAGCTGAGTTCAGTCGTGGTCGAATAGAAATATTGCCCGCCTAACGAGTCCGTCGTACCCGCATCGCGGGGACCGACACCGCCGACGGCGAAGCCGCGCAAATTGTCGCCGCCCAGGAAGAAGAGGTTGTTCAGGCGAATGTAGGTGTTGTTGTACGGCAACACGACGCCGGCCGAACCGCCAACGGTAAGAACGACATCGTCAAAGATACTGTAGAAGTAAGCTGCATCGGCAGACGTGCGGAAATACTGCTCGGTGCCGAGGGCGCCGGCGACGGCAATCGTATTGCGCAGCAGCCAGCCCTTTGTCGTGTTGATTCGCGTATCGCGCGTGTCCCAGGAGATCGTCTCGGAGAGTTCGGAAACCGTCGAGTAGCCCGCTTGCGCCTGCACGACGTACGACGCATATGAACTGACATTGTAGATATTCGTCTGCCGCAAGGTATATCGGACGATCTGCCGAGTGTACTCACTGTAGGCCCAGCCGGTACGTAGCGCAAAGCCGAGGCTGGCGTCGCTGTAGTTGGCGACAGCCTGCCGGTTATTCGATGTCCGGAAGATGTCGAAGCCCGCCGCCATATTGCGGTCGAGGAAGTACGGCTCCGTGAAACCGAGATCGATATTGGTGCTCAGGGTACCCAACGACACACCGAAACGTGCTTCCTGCCCCTTGCCCAGGAGATTGCGCTCCCTCAGCGAAATATCACCCACGATGCCCGCCGTGGTCGAATAGCCGGCGCCGAACGAAATATCACCGGTACTCTGCTCGACGACCTGGACTTCGAGATTGGTCTTGTCGGGCGCCGAGCCGGGTGCCGCCGAAACATCGGCTTTTTCGAAGAAGCCGAGGGCACGCAGTCGTTCCTGACTGCGGCGGAGCTTTGCGGAGCTGAAGGCATCGCCTTCGGCGAGGCGGAACTCGCGCCGAATGACCTTGTCCAGGGTGCGCACATTGCCGGAAATATTGATGCGCTCGACATAGACGCGCGGACCCTCCTGGATTTCGAAGGTCACGTCGACCGTCTTCAGATCCTTGTTACGTCGGATGTTGGGGCGAACTTCGACGAACGCGTACCCCAGAGACCCAACCACATCGGTCAGCGCCGCGACCGTCTTCTCGACGTCACCGGCGTCGTACCAGTCGCCCTCACTCATCGAGAGATAACCCTTCAGGACATCGGGATCCAGGCCCTGAAACCGGGTCAAGATATCGACGTCACCGAATTTATATCGCTCCCCTTCGTTGATCGTGAAGGTGATGAAGAACCCGTCACGGGCAGGTGACAGCTCGGCAACCGCGGAAACTACGCGGAAATCGGCATAACCCTCCGAAAGATAAAATTTACGCAAGAGTTCGCGATCGAGATTCAGCCGGTCCGGATCGAAGCGATCATCCGACGACAGGAAGCGCCACCAGGCGCTCTCCGTGGTCCGGAGCTTGCCGCGCAGCGTTCCGTCACCGAAGGCCTCGTTACCGACGAAAGTGATGCGCTTGATGCCCGTGACGTCGCCTTCATTGATCTCGAAGACGAGATCAACGCGGCCCTGGTCCAGTTTGATGATCTTGGGCTCGACCGATGCGTTGTAGCGGCCACCACGCCGGTAGATCGTCAGGATGCGCTCGACGTCGGCCTGCGCACGCGCGCGCGTGAACACTTGTCGGGCACGGGATTGCACTTCGTCGCGCAGTTTGTCGTCGTCGATCTTGTTATTACCCTCGAAGGCGACACGATTGATGATCGGATTTTCCGTGACCTTGACCACCAGGGTCGAGCCTTGCATGTCGATCACGACGTCCGAGAACAGACCCGTCCCGAACAGGGCTTTCAGCGAGCGGTCGGCGGCCGCCGGATCGTAAGGCTGGCCTGCCTTGAGCTGCAGATAGGACCGGATCGTCTCCGGTTCGGCGCGGACATTGCCTTGAATTTGAACAGCGGTAATCGTGCCTCCCGCGGCACTGCCGCGCTGGGCGTGCGCCGTCGTGGCGAATGCGAGAACTGCTGCAACGGCCAATATGGCCCAACGAACGATCAAACTCACCCCGGCACCTTCCAAGACCTGCCGATGGCCACATTCAGGAATGCCGGTTCATAGACCGGGATCAAAGACTTAGCCACTCCTTTTGTCCCCCGCTTCAATCCCCACAGATGCGCACTTGATCAGCGCAACAGGAGCGTAATGTCGTTGAATGTCGCAATCAGCGCCATGCCGATCACCAAGGCGAAACCAACCCGCAAGCCGAATTCCTGTACCTTGAGACTGAGGGGTTTGCCCCTTATTGCCTCGTAAAGATACATGGCGAGGTGACCGCCATCGAGCATGGGTACCGGCAGCAAGTTGAATACGCCCAGGACGACCGAAAGCGCGATCATGAGATTGAGAATTCCGCTCCAACCGGCATGCGACGCCTCGCCAGCTGCCTTGGCGATGCGGATCGGCCCACCCAGCTCGTCCACCGGGCGGGTCGCCGTCAGGATCTGCGCCATCGACGTGTAGAACATGGTTGTCATGTCCCAAACGGCATTCACGCCCGCGCCCATAGCCCCCAGCACGCCGTAACTGCGGAATTGCGTGGTGGCCACCGGCCGGACCCGGAACCGGCCAACAACACGCTCCTTGCCCGCACAATCGACGGCCTTGTCGGCAACCGGCACGAGGGTCGTCTCCGCGCTTTGTCCGTCACGCTCATATTTCACGACCACTGGCTGGCCTGCGCGCGCACCGATCAGCTCCGGGATACGTGAAAAGTACCCGACGGGCTTGCCGTCGATCTCGAGCAGCAGATCCCCGACCTTCAGGCCGGCCGCTTCGGCCGGGCTGTTGGGCAAAAGGCCTCCGACGACGGGGCGGACAAGCTGGTCCAAGCCCAGTTCGCCGTAGCGCAGCGTGTTATTGTAACGGTCGGTGCGCTCACAGAATTGCGGGACGATCTCGCCATGCAGCAGCTCGCCGCCGCGACGATATTCGACCGACATCGGCTTCGCCCAGTACAGGAACTGCGAGCCCTGGATGTCCTCGTACCGATCGACTTTCCGGTCGGCCAGACGAATGATTTCATCGCCAGTTCGCAGACCGGCCTTGGCAGCCGGGCCATCAACTTGGACTGCAACGGTTGCCGGCGAATACGGCTCACCTGAGACAAAGAACACGATCGTCAGCACGACGACCGCGAACAGCAAGTTCGCCGCAGGCCCTCCCAGCACGACCGCCGCGCGGGCATACAGGGGCTTCGAGAAAAAGGCGCCGTGCTTCTGCTCGTCTGAGAGTGGCGCATCGGATGGCGTTGTGCTGGTCGCGTCGTTGTCGCCCAGAAACTTCACATAACCGCCGAGCGGGATAGCCGATACCTTCCAACGCGTGCCGCGGCGGTCAGTCCAGCCGAACAATTCGGGGCCGAAGCCGATCGAGAAGACCTCGGCGTGAATGCCAAAACGGCGCGCCACCCAGTAGTGACCAAACTCGTGGATGAACACGAGCAACGTGAGCACCAAAACGAAGTAAGGCAGGTAAGTCGTGAACAAGCTTATGACGCTTTGCATGGCTCACCACATCACTAAAATCACGCTTTTTCAATCGCTTAGAGAACGTTCTCGGCAACCTTCTTCGGCTCGCCTTCGGGCCTCAAGGTCGGTCGCCTGGGCATGCTGTAGGGACTCCACCATGGTCACGGCTCCTTCCCACCCGACCAGCACATCTTCGACGATACGGGCAATATCGAGAAAACCAATCCGCTGCGCCAGAAAGGCAGCAACGGCTGCCTCGTTGGCAGCATTCAGCACGATCGATGCAAGTCCTCCCGTGGCCAACGCCTCACGCGCCAAGCGTAGGGACGGAAAGCGGCCGGAATCAGGCGGCTCGAATGTCAGGGCCGAGAGGTTTGCGAAATCGAGGCGGGCGGCAGGCCCGTCGATGCGTGATGGCCAGCCGAGGGCGTAGGAAATCGGTACCCGCATGTCCTGCGTTCCGAGTTGGGCCAGCACTGAACCGTCGCGATAGCCCACCATCGAATGGATGACCGACTGCGGATGAACGATGATCTCGATCTTCTCCGCCGGAAGCCGGAACAGCAGATGTGCCTCGATGAGTTCGAGGCCTTTGTTCATCAGCGTCGCCGAATCGATCGAGATCTTGTCGCCCATGTCCCAGTTGGGATGGGCAAGCGCCTGCTTCGGAGTGGCCTCGGCCATGTCGGCCAGCGACCAGTTTCGGAATGGGCCGCCCGATGCCGTCAGGATCAGGCGATCGATGGCTTGGCGTTGCTGCGGTTCAAAGACCTGGAAAATCGCATTGTGTTCGGAATCGACCGGCAACAGGACGCCTCCCGACTCCTCGACTGCCTCGATCAGCAGGCGGCCAGCGCAAACCAGGGCCTCCTTGTTGGCCAACGCCACGATGGCGCCGCGGCGCGCAGCGGTGAGCGTCGGCGCAAGTCCCGCGAACCCCACGACCGCCGCCATCACCCACTCCGCCGGCCGGGACGCCGCTTCGGTCACAGCCTCGGGTCCTGCCGCGGCCATGATCGACGTACCCGCCAAGGCCTCCTTCAGTGCGCGATAGCGCTCCGGGTCGGCCACCACGGCAAGCCGCGCCCGCAAACGCCGGGCCTGCTCAGCGAGCAATTCAACCGAGGAGCCGGCAACCAGCGCCTCGACCCGATAGCTCGCCGGATCGCGGGCAATTAGGTCGACGGTGCTCTGACCGACCGAACCGGTCGACCCAAGAATGGTCACGCCGCGTGGCCGTTCGTGCGACGGTGCGCACCAGGAATTCACGCCCATGGCCATTGCCCGCCGAATGCAAGACGCGCCAACGCCACCACCACAAGCACAGCGATCAGGCCGTCAACGCGGTCCAGAATGCCACCATGACCGGGAATGAGCCTGCCACTGTCCTTCACGCCGGCCCGCCGCTTGGCATGCGACTTCATCAGATCGCCGAGCTGACTGACGACGCCGAGCACCGCGCCGATCAGGGCAAGTGTCCAGGTTTCCCCTTGGCCGAACAGCAGGCCGGCCGCCGCGCTGGCGACCGCGGCCCAACACATGCCGCCGATCAGACCGGACCATGTCTTGCCGGGGCTGATCGTAGGTGCAAGTTTCGCCCCTCCCACCGAAGAGCCGACGAAGTAGGCGCCAATGTCGGTCGCCCAGACGCACACCATCAGCCAGAGCACCGTCTCACGTCCGAGGATCGGCTGGTGGCGCAGCCACAGGAGGGCGAGCAACGCTGCTCCAATATAGACGAAGCCAAGCACGCGGACCGTCAGCCTGCCACGAGAGAGACGCAGCCACTCACCGGCCATCAGAGGTGCCGCAATTGCCGCCAGAAGGTCGATCCAGGGAAAACCGTACCACAGCGCGGCGAGCGCAAGCGGCGCGAGCACGAGCGCTGAAAGCACCCGAGGCAAGAGATCGCGAAACCGCCGTTTGCGCCCCGGCGCCGGGGCGTCAGCCGCTGACGCCACCATAACGCCGCTCGCGCCGACGGAACTCGGCAATCGCCCGTTCCAGGTCTGCCTTGCCAAAATCCGGCCACAGCGTGTCGACGAACACCAACTCCGAGTAGGCGCATTGCCACAGTAGAAAATTGCTGATGCGCTGTTCTCCGCTTGTCCGAATGAGAAGGTCCGGATCGGGCACTCCCGCCGTCAGCAGTTCGCGTTCGAAGAGATTGGCATCTATGCAATCAGCGGCGAGTTCGCCTGCCGCGACCTGCCGCGCAAGGCTTCGGGTCGCGCGCAGGATCTCGTCACGCGAGCCGTAGTTGATGCAGATGTTGACGTCGATCCGGCTGTTGCCGCGCGTCATGCTCTCTGCATCGGCGATGTCGCCGACGATATCCGGTGCCAGTCCGTCCCGGTTGCCAATGACCCGCAGCCGAACGCCATTCTTGCGCAGTTCCTCGAGCTCGTTGCGCAGGTAGTGGCGCAGCAGGCCCATCAGGTCGCTGACTTCGTCGGCTGGCCGGGCCCAGTTCTCGGTCGAGAAGGCAAACAGCGTGAGAACCGGAATACCGAGTTCCCCCGCGCCGCGCACAACGCGACGCACCGCATCGGCCCCCCGGCGATGCCCTGCCACGCGCGGCAGTCCACGCGCCTTCGCCCACCGCCCGTTGCCGTCCATGATGATGGCGACGTGGTTGGGACCCGGCGACGGGTCGGGATTGGCGGGCAGCGGGGCGGTCGACATCAAACCGTCGTGATCTCTTTTTCTTTGTGAGCGAGCGTCTCGTCGACCAGTTTTACGTATCGGTCGGTCAACTTCTGGACCTCGTCAGACTTCTGTCGGTGTTCGTCCTGCGAGATCTTGTGGTCCTTCTCGGCCTTCTTGAGGGCCTCCATGCCGTCACGTCGCACATTGCGCACGGCGACGCGGCCATGCTCGGCGTACTTGTGGGCAAGCTTGGCAAGTTCGGCACGCCGTTCGCTGGTCAGCTCGGGAATGGGAATGCGGATCATCTGCCCGTCGGGCGCCGGATTAAGGCCGAGGCCGGCCTCACGGATGGCCTTGGCCGTCGACACGACGAGGCCCTTGTCCCAGACACTGACGGTGAGCAGGCGCGGCTCGGGCGCACTCACCGTTCCAACCTGATTCAACGACATCCGTTGGCCATAGGCTTCGACCACTACAGGATCAAGCAGATTGACAGATGCACGACCGGTCCGGAGGCCGGCGAACTCCTTCTTGAGGGCATCCATTGCCCCGTGCATGCGCTTCTCGAGTTCCTTGACGTCCGCGCTCATCTTCAGCCCTCGCTCTTGATGATGGTGAAGGTCCCCTCCCCGCGCATCGTCGCGGCGAATGCACCGGGCTTGTGAATGTCGAACACGATGATCGGAATGCGGTTCTCGCGTGCCAGCGAGATCGCCGACGCATCCATCACCTGCAGGTCGCGCGACAGGACGTCCATGTGGGTCAAAGTATCGTATCGCTTGGCGTTCTTGTCCTTGCGCGGATCCGCGGAATAGACGCCGTCGACCTGGGTGCCCTTCAGCAGGGCATCCACGCCCATCTCGGCGGCGCGCAGCGCCGCGGCGGTATCGGTGGTGAAGAACGGGTTGCCAGTGCCGGCGGCGAAAATCACCACCCGCCCCTTTTCCATATGCCGTGCGGCGCGACGGCGAATGTAGGGCTCGCACACCGTCGTCATCGGAATCGCCGACTGAACCCTGGTCTGCAGGTCCTGGCGTTCGAGGGCGCTCTGCATCGCGAGAGAATTGATGACGGTGGCCAGCATGCCCATGTAGTCGCCGCTGGCGCGGTCCATGCCCGAGGCGGCCGCGGAGACGCCGCGAAAGATGTTTCCTCCGCCGATCACCAGACAGACCTGAACGCCCATGCTGTGCACGGCCTTCACTTCCTGTGCGACCATGGCAACCATGGCAGGATCCAGCCCATATTCGCGATTGCCCATCAAACCCTCTCCCGAGAGCTTGAGAAGGACACGGCGATAGCGGGGACCGGATGGCATCAGGTGCCTCTGAAAACGTGTTCTTGGGCGGCGCGGGCGTTCCGCCCGCGCACCAGTACCGAATTCATACTACTTCTTGAGCTGGGCAGCCACCTCGGCGGCGAAATCCTCGGACTTCTTCTCGATGCCTTCGCCCAACGCGAAGCGCAGGAAGCCCGCCAAACGGACCGGCGCGCCAACCTGTTTGCTCGCCTCGTCGACGACCTTGGAGACGCGGTTCTTGCCGTCGATGACGAAGACCTGCTCCAGCAGCACGACTTCCTGATGGAACTTGCGCAGGCCGCCCTCGACCATCTTGGCGATGATATCGACAGCCTTGCCGCTCTGGCTGGCCTTTTCCGTCAGCACCGCGCGCTCGCGCTCGATGGCTGCCTGATCGAGATCGGCCACGGTCAGGGACTGCGGATTGGCCGCCGCGACATGCATGGCGAGCTGCTTGGCCAACGGCGCAAGCTTGGCCTTATCTCCGCTTGATTCGAGGGCCACCAGGACGCCGATCTTGCCGAGTTCGGGCGCCACGGCGTTGTGGACGTAGGCCACGACCACGCCATCCGACACCGAGATCGAGGCTGTGCGGCGCAGCGACATGTTCTCGCCGATGGTGGAGATCAGGTGCGTAAGCTCGCCCTGGACGTCACGGCCGGTGCCCGGGAACGGCGAGGCGGCGATCTTGGTCATGTCGCCGCCGGTGTCGAGAGCCGCGCGCGCAGCGACCGACACGAATTTCTGGAAGGTCTCGTTGCGACCGACGAAGTCGGTTTCGGCATTGACCTCGATGACAGCGCCGCGATTGCCGTTGGCGATGACGCCAACCAGGCCTTCGGCCGCGATCCTGCCTGCCTTCTTGGCGGCCGCCGAAAGGCCCTTGGTGCGCAGCCAGTCGACGGCCTTCTCGAGGTCTCCCTGGACTTCGCTCAACGCCTTCTTGCAGTCCATCATGCCTGCGCCGGTCTTTTCTCGCAGTTCCTTGACGAGCGATGCGGTGATCTCAGCCATGTCGTGCTCCGTTTGGTGCGGCCTGTTTGGTGCAGCCTTTTTGGTACAATAAGGGCCGGTCTTCCGACCGGCCCCATTGAATCCTCGTCGAGAAGGGCCCGACCTACTCCGCCGGCGCCGCTTCGGTGGCAACGGCCTCGGCTACTGCCGGCGCTTCCTCGACCGGCGGCTCGGTGAACTCGCCCACGTCGCCACCCGAGGCCGCGATCTCGGCGCGGATACCGTCAAGCACGGCTCCGGACAGCAGTTCGCAGAACAGGGAGACGGCGCGAATGGCGTCGTCGTTGCCCGGGATCGGAAAGTCGATGCCATCGGGATCGGAGTTGCTGTCGAGGATCGCCACGATCGGAATGCCGCGCTTGCGCGCTTCCTGGACGGCGATCGCCTCCTTGTTGGTGTCGATGATGAACAGCAGGTCGGGCGTGCCGCCCATTTCCTTGATGCCACCCAGCGACCGCTCGAGCTTGTCGCGCTCGCGCGTCAGGTCGAGCTGCTCTTTCTTGGTGAGACCCACGACGTCGCCCTTGAGGCGGTCGTCGAGCTCGCGCAGGCGCTTGATCGAGGCCGAGATGGTCTGCCAGTTGGTGATCATGCCGCCCAGCCAGCGGTGGTTCACGTAGTACTGGCCGCAACGCTTGGCCGCGTCAGCGACGCGCTCAGACGCCGCCGCCTTGGTACCGACGAACAGGACGCGGCCGCCGCTGGCCACGACATCGCGGACCCGCTGCAGCGCCTGCTCGAGCAGAGGCACCGTCTTGGTGAGGTCGATGATATGGACCCCGTTCCGGACCCCGAACAGGTACGGCTTCATCTTGGGGTTCCAGCGGCGCGTGTGATGGCCGAAGTGGACGCCGGCTTCCAGAAGCTGGCGCATCGTAAATGTCGGCATAGCCATGCCGTTCTCCTTTTCCGGTTGGGCCTCCGCGGGCGTCGTCCGCCAACTCTTGCGAATCTTAGGACACCGGAGCGAGCGGCGGGATGTCTCCCCGTCGACCGCAAACCCGCGTGCGAAGTGGCGTGTTTCTAAGGGTTTACGCCTCGAATTGCAAGCGCCAATGAAATCAAGGACTTAGGCCAGCTCTTGGGCGATTTCCTCGGCCAGTTTGAGGAGCGACAGGGGCGCGCTCCCCTCCGCCTTGTTGTTAGCCGTGATCCAGACCTTCTGCTTGGCCTTGAAGGCATCGGCCGCCATGCGGGCCAGCATGCTGCGGGTTTCGATGTCCTGGTCCACCAGCCGATCGAAGGGCTCGTAGCGCTGCTTGGCCGTCTGATAGAGGAAGCCCCGGTGTAAATTCCAGCGGACGACCAGCGGGCCTGGAACGTCGCCGTCGAGCGCCCGCAATGCCACGGCTTGGCGTTCGATCTCAGGCATCCGGTCGTGCAGGCCGACGCAGTAACGCACCTCTGCGGCGGCCAGCATGCGCATCAGCCGGGGCGTCAGCAGTTCGGCATTGCGCAACTCCAAGGCATAGAGCGGTCGATACTTGCCGAGTTCGCGCGGCAGAGCCGTGAAGAAAGCGGCCAACCGCTCAATCAGACTGGCCACCTCAGCCACCAGTCCGCGCGGCAGGGGCGAAACCTGGAACACCAAGGGCCCGGCCTTGCCCTCTAATCCCTCGACGCATGGCACGACGAACTCCCGGGTCGCGATGGCCGCATCGAGGAAATGCGGATTAGCCACCTTCCCCCGCCCCTCCTCGTCGCGCATCACGGCATCGCAGACCAGCGCCGGCGCCTTGACCACGAAGCTGAAGTCGTCCGGCACCTGGCTAGCGTATCGCGCATACTCGACAGCGGAGATCGGCGCGTAAAATGTCCGGTCAAGGCTCACAGTGCGCAGTAGCGGGATTTGGGCATAGGCCGCGAGCCCCTTGCGGCTGAGCGCCGTCTGCGGGTGAACACCGTCGTATACGAGACCACGCCAGCCTGGAAAGAACCACGATGAGGTGCCGAGGCGAATCTCGGAGGGCAACTCCGGTGCCTCCAGCAGCGGGGACTGCGACGCTGAGAGGACATCTCCCGCTGCTACGCGGCGTTTGGGCGAGCTGGGCGTTTCGAACAGGCCGGGCTGGCGGCTCAAATCTCTTCCACCTGCGCAATGCCCGGCAACATGCCGATAACGTCACGCAGGCCACCCGCTATCGAATAGGTCCCGGGCAAGGTCACCTCGGCCTCCGACTCGTCGGGCATGGGAACGACCAGCGTGACGCGTCCCCGCCCCTTCTTGCCCTCGAGCGTCTTGCGCAACGCCTCCAGGGCGACCGGATCGGACACTATGATGCGAAGGCCGGCGGCTGCGTTGGCCACCGCGTCGTCGAGCTTCTCCACGGTCTGGGCGGTGAGCTTCACTTGTTCGCCATCGAGCCGGCCATCGGCCGAGATCAGCACCGCCTGACCCGGCTCCAGCAGGTTGCGCTTGCTGCCCAGGAGTTCGCTGAAGACGGTGAGCTCGAAGGCGCCTGACTGATCCGAGCACTGTACAAAGGCAAAGCGGTTGCCCTTGGCCGAGGTCCGCTCCATGCGGTCGATGACGGTACCGGCAAGCTTGATGCGGCCAGGCGTCCCGCGCGCCAGCAGCGCAGTCAGGTCGGCCGCGCGACAGACGCCCAACCGCTGCAGGCTGCGCTCGTAGGCCGCCAGCGGATGCGAGGAAAGATAAAAGCCGATCGCGGCGAACTCGTTCTGAAGCCGTTCCATTGGTGCCCAGTCCGGCATCTTCGGAAGCTGCGGCCGGCGCTGTGCGGTATCGTCGCCGAACAGGCTGTTCTGGTTGCTGCCGCGCGATTCGTGCGTGGCCTGCGAATGGCGCGTCAGCGCCTCGACCGCACCGAAGGTCTGGGCACGGTTCTTGTTCAACGAATCGAAGGCACCCGCCTTCACCAGGCCCTCGATCAGCCGCTTGTTCACGACACGCTGGTCCAACCGCTCGGCAAGGTCGAACAGATCCCTGAACAGCCCATTCTCCCGGCGTTCCTCGGCAAGGCGCGACATGGCCTCGCGACCGACGCCCTTGATCGCCGACAGCGCGTAGCGAACCGCCTTCTTACCTTCCGGGGTCGTTTCGACGGCGAATTCGGCCATCGACTTGTTCACGTCCGGTCCCAGCAGAGGGATCTGCAACCGCTCCAGTTCGCGCCGGAAATTGCCAATCTTGTCGGTGTTGCCCATGTCGAGCGTCATCGACGCCGCAAAGAATTCGACTGGATAATTCGCCTTGAGATAGGCCGTCTGATAGGCGACCAGCGCATAGGGCGCGGAGTGGCACTTGTTGAAGCCGTAGCCTGCGAACTTGGCGACCTTGTCGAAGATCATCGAGGCGCGTGAATCTTCAACCTCGTTCTTGCGAGCGCCTTCGATGAAGGTTGCTCGTTGGGCATCCATCTCCGACTGGATCTTCTTGCCCATGGCACGGCGCAGCAGATCGGCGCCGCCCAGCGAATAACCGCTGAGCACCTGGGCAATCTGCATGACCTGCTCCTGGTAGACCATGATGCCGTAGGTCTCTTCCAGAATGCCCTTCAGCGAGGGATGTAGATAGTCCGGCTTCTCCTGCCCGTTTTTGACACTGATGTAGGTCGGAATGTCATCCATCGGCCCGGGCCTATAGAGCGCCACCAGCGCGATCAGGTCCTCGAAGCGATTGGGCTTCAGCTTGCTGAGAATATCGCGCATGCCGCTGCCTTCCATCTGGAAGACCCCGTAGGCATCGCCCTTGGCCAGCATCCGGAACGTCGGCTCGTCATCGAGTGGAATCTTGTCGATCTTGATCTTGCCGTGGCCGATCAAGCCGCAGGCCTTCTCGATCACCGTGAGGGTCTTGAGCCCGAGGAAGTCGAATTTCACCAGACCGGCGGTCTCGACCCACTTCATATTGAACTGGGTCGCCGGCAGAGATTCCTTGTTGTCGGTGTCGCGGTAGAGCGGCACCAACTCTTCGAGCGGACGGTCGCCGATCACGACGCCGGCGGCATGGGTCGAGGCGTTGCGGAACAGGCCTTCGAGCTGCAATGCGAGATCGATCAGCCGCTTGATTTCCTCGTCCGCCTGATACTGCTCCTTCAGGAGCTGCTCACTCTCGAGCGCCTGGGCGAGCGTGACCGGCTTGGCCGGGTTGTTCGGCACCAGCTTGCAGATGCGATCGACCTGGCCGTAGGGCATCCCGAGCACGCGGCCGACGTCGCGCAACACTGCCCGCGCCTGCAGCTTGCCGAAGGTGATGATGGCGGCAACGCGATCGTGACCGTATTCGTCGCGCACATAGCGGATCACCTGGTCGCGTGTGTCCTGGCAGAAGTCGATGTCGAAGTCGGGCATCGACACGCGCTCGGGATTGAGAAAGCGCTCGAATAGCAAGCCCCAGCGCAGCGGATCCAGGTCGGTGATCTTGAGCGCCCAGGCCACGAGCGAGCCCGCACCCGAGCCGCGTCCCGGCCCGACGGGAATGCCGTTGTCCTTCGCCCACTGGATAAAGTCGGCGACGATCAGGAAGTAGCCCGAGAAGCCCATCTTCTCGATCATGTTGAGTTCGTAGACGAGCCGCTCCTGGTAGAGCTCGAAGGCGATGTCGCCGGCGAGGCGCCCCCCCGTCTTCAGGGCGGCAAGGCCATTCTCGGCCATTTCCTTCAGCGCATCCTTCTCCGCGCGGCCGCCGAGCTTCGTGTAACGCGGCAGGATCGGCTTGCGCGGCTCGGGCATGTACGAGCAGCGCTGGGCGATCGCCAGAGTGTTGTCGCAGGCCTCTGGCAGATCGGAGAAGATGCCACGCATCTCGGCGGCGGATTTGAAATAGTGCTCCGGCGTCAGCCGGCGGCGATTGGGATCCTCGATATGGGCGCCTTGCTCTATGCAGAGAAGGACATCGTGCGCCTCGTACATCGATGCTTTGGGGAAATGCACGTCGTTGGTTGCCACCAGCGGCAGATCACGTGCGTAAGCGAGGTCGAGCAGCGGCCCCTCGATCCGACGCTCGCTGTCCTCGCCATGGCGCTGCAGTTCGACATAGAGCCTGCCGTCGAACAGGGTTTGCAGGCGCTCGAGCATGTGGGCTGCGGCCGGGGCCTGACCCGCCAGCAACAATCGTCCAACCCCGCTGCTCGCGCTGCCGGTGAACGCCAGAAGGCCCTCGCTGTGGCCTTCCAGCTCAGACAG
>JAUXST010000739.1 GCA_030679805.1 Reyranella sp.
CACAGCAAGTCCTCGAACCTCATGATCCGGATGTCCTGAAGTGTCCTTGCCCGGCCCATCCAGACCTCCCCAAGTGGAGGCCCATCAGAACCGGTCAATTCACTCGCTACATAATCCGGTCAATTCATTAGCTACCTACACCTGCACTTCTGAAATTTGCAGGTTCAACAGGTTTTTGCTAGATTTTTGACTACGATGGAAGACGCCCGCGGAGAAATTCGGCGGGCGTTTTTTATGGTCCACGAAATGGTCCACGCCGCGGCTTCGAGCTGGGACACGCATTTCGAAAACGTCCCGCCCGAAATCCGTGGCAGTCGTCGCGGCGATTTCGTTTCGCGATCAACGGCTTGGGGTCGATTTCCGGACACCGATCCCGAACAAACAAACCCCGCTCAGGTGTGGCACGAAATGGTCCACTTTCAGAGTGTCGGTTCCGCCGGTTTGACCGCCGGCGGCGGCGTCTGGCCCAGCATACCCTTGATCTTCTCGCGCCCCGTCTGGAAGGCGACATAGAGGCCGGGGATGACGAAGATGCCCAGGAACGAAGCCGCGATCATGCCGCCGAACACCGCGGTGCCGACGGCGCGCTGCGTGGCCGCACCTGCGCCGGAGGCGATGACCAGCGGCACGAGGCCCAGGATGAAGGCGAAGGAGGTCATCATCACGGCGCGGAAGCGCAACGCCGCCGCGGTGGTGGCGGCCGTCACGATGTCCTTGCCCTGGGCGCGCTCCGCCATGGCGAATTCTATGATCAGGATGGCGTTCTTGGCGGCGAGCGCGATCAGCACGACGATGCCGATCTGGGCGTAGATGTTGTTGTCGAGGCCGCTCAGGAACAGCGCCAGCATGGCGCCGAACAGTCCCACCGTCACCGACAGCAGGGCGGCGATTGGGATGGCGGTGCTCTCGTAGAGGCCGACCAGGAACAGGTAGGCGAACACGACGGCCAGCCCCAGGATGAAGCCAGTCTGGCCGGAGGCCGCCTTTTCCTGCAGCGCCGTGCCCGTCCATTCGTAGGTGTAGCCCGAAGGCAGCGTCTCCTTGGCGAGCTTCTCCATCGCCGCCAGCGCCTCGCCCGAGGAATAGCCTGATGCGGGGGCGCCGTTGATCGTGACCGAGCGCAGGTTGTTGTAGCGGATGATCGACGAGGGCGCCGTGATCAGCTCGACGTTGGCCACCGCCTGCAGCGGCACGAGTTCGCCGCTGGAGGAGCGGACGCGGACGCGGAACACGTCGTTCACGGTCTTGCGGTCGGCGGCCTCGGCCTGGACCTTCACCTGCCAGGTTCGGCCGAACAGGTTGAAGTCGTTGGTATAGGAGCCGCCCATCGCCGTCTGCAGGGCGGAGAAGATGTCGGCGATGTTGACGCCCAGCGCCTGGGCCCGTTCGCGGTCGAGCTTGAGGTTGATCTGCGGCGTCGACGCACCGTAGGTCGTGAACACGCCGGCGAGTTGCGGCACCTGCTGCGCCGATACCATCAGGCCGCGCGCCACCGCGGCGAGGTCGGCCGGCGACGCGCCGGAAAGGCTCTCGAGCTGGAACTCGAAGCCTGCCGAATTGCCCAGCCCCATGATCGGCGGCAGGTTGAAGGCGAAGACGTTGGCCGCTGCCACCTGGGTGAAGGCGGCATTGAGTTCCTCGAGGGCGCGAAAGACCGAGAGGCTCGAATCCTTGCGCTCGCCGAACGGCTTCAACGCCACGATGACCAGCGCCCGGTTGGGCTGCGCGAGTCCGTCGAGCAGACTGTAGCCGCTGACCGAGAAGACGCTCTGCAGCCAGGGTCGGCCGGCGACGATGCCCTCGACCTGCTCGACGGCCGCCAGCGTGCGGTTGGTCGAGGAGGCATCCGGCAGCTGCAGCTCGGCCATGAAGGCACCCTGGTCCTCGTCGGGCAGGAAGCCCGAGGGCACGAGGCTGGCGAGGCCGCCCGTGGCGGCGACGAAGCCCGCGACCAGCAGCAGCGAGATGACGCCGCGCCGCGCCAGCGGCGTCACGATCCGGACGTAGCCGTCGCGCGTCCTGTCGATGCCGTTCTGCAGCCGGGCGGCGATGCCCTTGGGCTTCTTGCGGTGGCGCAGGATCAGCGAGCAGAGCGCGGGGGACAGCGACAGCGCGTTGATGGCCGAGATCACCATCGACACCGAGACGGCCACGGCAAACTGCGAATAGAGCTGGCCGGTGATGCCCGGGATGAAGGCGGTCGGGATGAAGACCGACAGCAGCACCAGGGTGATGGCGATGATCGGTCCGGTGACCTGGGTCATTGCCTTTTCGGTCGCTTCGGCCGGCGTCAGGTTCGGTTCGTGCTCGAGGATGTGCTCGACCGCCTCGACCACGACGATGGCGTCGTCGACCACGATGCCGATCGCCAGCACGAGCGCCAGCAGCGAGACCGTGTTGGCCGAGAAGCCCAGCGCCAGCATGACCGCGAAGGTACCGATCAGCGCCACCGGCACGGCGACGATGGGAATGATGGTGGCGCGCAGGTTGCCGAGGAAGATGAAGACGACGATGGCCACCAGCACGAAGGCCTCGATCAGGGTGTGGATCACGCTCTCGATCGTGGCCTCCACGAAGACCGTGGTGTCGTACATCACGTTGTAGGCGACATCCTCGGGGAAGCGCGGCTCCAGCGCCTTGATCGCGTCGCGCACGCCCTGGGCCGTGGCCAGCGCATTGGCGCCGGGCAGCTGGTATATCTGGATGCCGGCCGCGGCCTGGCCGTTGTAGCGGCCCAGCTGGTCGCTGGTCTTGGCGCCCAGCTCGACCCGGGCGATGTCCTTGACCCGGACCAGAGCGCCATCGGACTTGGCGCGCACCACGATGTTCTCGAACTCCTCGACCGT